>JBIIGU010000085.1:0-5266 GCA_044236275.1 Bacteroidia bacterium
ACCTCTAAATGGCCAGAAAAACTGAACTTTTAGTTTTGCATTGCCGGTTCCTTCCTCAACAAAGGCTTTGCCTTTAATATAAGATTCTTTTCCGTTTATGCTATCCTTATTGCAACGGTTTTCTACAATTACATAACCTTTTTCAGACAGGCTATATTCAGCAGTGGTGCAATGGCATCCCTTTTGAAAACGCTGCGGGAAAGAAGCAATTTCAAACCATTTGCCGGCATATCTATTCAGGTCTACCTGCGGCACGGTTTTTAATTCGGGGTGTTTTGTTCTTGTGGTGGCCATTATAATGAAAGCGGTTATCAGTAAAATAATAAGTAGCCATAAACCCTTGCGCTTTATGGGTAAGTTGTTTTTCATTCGGTTAAGATAATTTTTCTTGTTCTTATTAAAAGTGATGAATATCAGGTATTGCTTTATAATAGGCATGGCCACTTAGTAAGCACAAAAAAAGCCACCTCGGTTCAGAGGCAGCTTAAGTATATTTTATACCTTCGGTATAGTTTGTCAGGCGTTGATGAGTGATTTGTAATCAGCTGCACTCATCAATCCGGCTGTGCTGCCGGTTACTTTAACCTTAATCATCCAACCGTCTCCGTAAGGATCGTTGTTTACCAGTTCAGGTGAGCCATCAAGTTTGTCATTTACTTCAAGCACTTCGCCTGTTACAGGCATAAACAAATCAGAAACAGTTTTTACTGCTTCAACTGTACCAAAAACATCATGTTCGCTAACCGTTTTCCCAACGGTACTGATATCAACGTAAACGATATCACCCAATTCTTTTTGAGCAAAATCGGTAATGCCAACATAAGCAGTATCGCCTTCAACGCGAACCCACTCGTGGTCTTTGGTGTAAAGCAGGGTTTCAGGAAAATTCATATTCGTGTTTTTTTATGGCGGCTAAATTAGTATTTACCTTGATTAAAAAAAATCTATTCTAGCAAGGCTTGCTACTTTCGCTTACGGTAGGCTTCAATAGCCTTTCTTACATTGCCGTATTTTGCAAGCAGCTCGGCAGCTGTTTTTTTATCTATATCCAATTCCTCTTTAATCATTTTGGTGCCTCGTTCAACCAGTTTATTATTGGTAGGCATCATATCCACCATTTTGTTTCCTTTAACCCTTCCCAGTTTTATCATCAAAGTGGTGCTAATCATGTTAAGTACCAATTTTTGAGCTGTTCCGGCTTTCATGCGGGTGCTGCCGGTAACAAATTCAGGGCCCACCACTACTTCAACAGGAAATTCAGCCGCAGCAGCAACAGGGCTATTTTTATTGCAGGTAATGCATCCGGTTAGCACACCTTTATTGCGCGCAGTGTTTAATGCCCCAATTACATAGGGTGTGGTGCCGCTGGCAGCAATGCCAATGAGCACATCTTTCTTTGATATTTTGTGAGCCTGTAAATCTTTCCAGCCTTGTTTGGCATCATCTTCGGCAAACTCAACCGCTTTTCTAATGGCTGCATCCCCCCCGGCAATAAGGCCAATCACCATTCCATGAGGCACTCCATAAGTTGGCGGACACTCGCTTGCATCTACTATACCCAAACGCCCGCTTGTGCCTGCACCAATATAAAACAATCGGCCTCCTGATGCCATTTTTTTTAATGCTGCATCAACCAATTTTTCAATTTGCTTTGCAGATTTTTTTATGGCCAGAGGCACTGTTTGGTCTTCTTTATTTATGGAGATTAGCAATTGTTTAGTACTCATTTTTTCTAGCTTGTTGTACCTGGATGGTTGCTCTGTGGTTTTTATCATTTTTGCGGCCATACTTATTAAATCTTTTTTAGCGCTTGCGGGTTCCTATATTTGAAAACGTTTTTCAAATATCGCAATGGATAATAAAATGAAGTGGCAACCTTTTATATACGGATTGTTGATAGCTGCCGGAATTGCCATTGGCATATGGCTTAAACCGGCTACAGGTAACCGTACTCTCATGTTTGGCGGCAAAAATAAGTTTACTGAAATACTCAATCTTATTCAGCAGGCTTATGTAGATACTGTGAATATAGATAACATGGAAGAAGAAACGCTGAATGCCCTGCTCAATAAATTAGATCCGCACTCCGTATACATTCCTGCTAAAGATTTGCAAATGGCCAATGAGCAACTGGAAGGCAATTTTGAAGGAATTGGTGTTGAGTTTAGCATTTTGAATGACACCATTATGGTGGTTAGCCCAATTGAAGGTGGCCCCTCTAAAGAATTAGGTATACAGGCAGGCGACCGCATTGTGAAGGTGGATACCATCACTGTTGCAGGTGTAGATATTACCAATGAGCAAGTATTTAAATTGCTTCGCGGACGCAAAGGCACTAAGGTGAAGGTGGAAATTTTGCGGCCGGGTAATAACAGGCGTTTAACTTATGAAATTATCAGAAATACCATTCCCATTTACAGTGTGGATGTAAGTATGATGATTGATAACAAAACAGGTTATATTAAAATATCTCGCTTTGCTGCCGATACGCATAAGGAATTTACTGCAGCTTTGGATAAACTTAAGAAGCAAAATATGCAGCAATTAATCATTGACCTGCGCGGAAATCCGGGTGGTTACCTCTCAGCAGCCACGGCTATTGCAGATGAGTTGCTTGATGATGATAAACTAATTGTTTATACAAAAGGGCGCAAACAACCGCGCAGTGATTATCATGCGGAGCGTGCAGGATTGTTTGAAAACGGTAGGCTGGCTGTACTGATAGATGAAGGTTCGGCATCTGCTTCAGAAATACTCTCCGGAGCTGTGCAGGATTGGGATAGAGGAGTTTTGGTTGGCCGAAGATCTTTTGGAAAAGGACTGGTTCAGGAGCCTTTCGAGCTAAAAGATGGGTCGGTTGTGCGTTTAACCGTTTCAAGGTATTATACCCCATCGGGCAGGTGTATTCAAAAACCATATCATGATGGCTATGAAGCCTACGAACATGAGTTAATGGACAGGATGGATAATGGAGAATTGAAAAATCAGGCACAGGTTAAAATTACTGATACAACCACTTATTTCACTTCAGGCGGAAGAAAGGTATACAGCAAAGGAGGTATTATGCCTGATTATTTTGTGCCAGTGGATACCACATACCTCTCAACGTACCTGCTTGAAGCTATGTCTCAAAGTTTATTGAATCGCTTTGCGGCAAACTACCTTGATTTACATCGGAGTGAACTCATGAAATATGGATCTGCAAAGAGCTTTAATGAAGGCTTTCAGAAAAATTTGCTCAATGAGTTTGTTTTGTTTGCTTCGCAAAATAACCTTGAACGAAACGAAGATGATATACAGCGCTCAGGAAAGTATTTGATACAAACCCTAAAAGCATTAATTGCAAGAGGTTTGTGGAGAGATAATGGTTATTTTACGGTGATGAATTCTTCCGACAGGGTATTGCAAAAAGCCCTCCTCGAAATAGAGAAGGGCTTGCCGCAAGTGTTAAAACCTTAATATTATTTTCCTTCAATAAGCGAAACAATCTGCTTGTCCATTGGCTCTACTTGTGAAGGAAAATACTTCACAAATCTTCCTTTTTCATCAATCAAAAACTTACCAAAGTTCCAGCGAATATTGATGTCTTCTTTGCCATTAAATTTTTTCTGTGTAAGCCATTGATAAATGATGTGCTGGTCTTCGCCTGCTTTTACATTTACTTTATCAGTCATCGGAAACGTAACATCGTAACGCAGGGAGCAGAAATTCTTAATTTTATCATTAGCCCATGGTTCTTGGCCACCAAACTGATTGCATGGAAAAGCAACAACAACTAAATTATTGCTGTAGCGTGTATACAATGCTTGCAAATCTTTGTATTGCCCGGTGTATCCGCACTGGGAAGCAGTATTAACCAGCAATACTTTTTTGCCTTTAAAATCGCTGAAACGAATGGTTGATTTTCCATCAAGCGACTGTATGCTTAAGTCGTAAAATGATTTTGGGGGAGTATTTTTTTCGGTTGGAGCCTGCATAAACGCTGTTAGCAAAAGCCCACCAGCAACAGCTAATAAAAACTTCTTCATAATTTATAATAATAAAATTGATTGCTTAATTTCTTCCATTTGCCACTGTGGGGTGGAAGTAGCCCCGCAAATGCCAATACGGTCATTTTCGCTGAACCAGTTTTTATCCAGTTCTTCCTTGGCACTAACAAAATATGTTTGCGGATTTATATCCTTACACACATCAAACAGAACTTTTCCGTTAGAAGACTTCTTGCCCGCAACAAAAACAATCTTATCGTATTTGGTGGCAAACTCACGCAACTGTATATCTCTGTTCGAAACCTGGCGGCAAAGGGTATCATTAAAATCAACCTCTACGCCTTTACTTACCAGTAAATCTTTTAATGCATAAAGGTTTTTGGTACGCTTAGTGGTTTGGCTAAATAACTGAACCTTTTTTGGCAACTCAATCTGGTCCAGCTCTTCAAATTTCTCAATCACAATGGCTTCACCATTGGTTTGTCCTTTAAGGCCTGCAACTTCAGCATGACCATGTTTTCCGTATATTAAAATTTGCTCCTTATCATTGTAGGCTTCTCTTACCCTATTTTGTAATTTTAAAACCACCGGACAAGACGCATCTATCAGTTCAATATTGTTTTCAAGTGCTTTCTGGTAAGTTTCAGGAGGCTCTCCATGCGCGCGAATCAGCACAGTTTCATTGCGAAGTTTGTCAAACTCGTCATGGTTTATGATTTTGAGCCCTTTTGCTGTAAGGCGGGCAACCTCTTCGTCATTGTGCACAATATCCCCCAAGCAATAAAGGCGTCCTGTTTCATCCAAAATATCTTCTGCCATTTGTATGGCATATACCACACCAAAGCAGAAGCCTGAGTTATCGTCTATGTCAACTGTTACGTTCATGCAACTGCAAATGTAAACACATTTCAGTGATATAAAGTTTAAAAGAAACAGGTTATCTATAAAAACAAAAGGCTGGGCGTTTGGTTATTAAGGAACTACCATGCAAGAAAATACCGAGTTTGAAAGTTATGCCGGAGAAGCCTCTCTTTCTCCCATCCCATTAAGTGTTAGTTCTCCGCCCATCAAGGCCGAAGATAAGAACCAGATTAAGGCCAATGCCGTAGAAGCAATGCATCATTATGCTGCACAGGAAATTTCCATGCTCAAAAAGCAGGCTGATTTAATTATGCAACAGGTGAGGGAAATAGAACAACGACTTAAAATTTCAGAAAATATTTATCAATCAGATATACGTTTTGTGCCTGTAGTAAATCAAGTATATCATCTTTACG
>JBIIGU010000087.1:0-5230 GCA_044236275.1 Bacteroidia bacterium
ATTTGCAACAGCAATGATGAATTGTATGTTATGGGAACAACAGGCTCTGCTGATTATCCCACAACTGCAGGAGCATTTGACCAATCCTACAATCAGGGTATAGATATCGTTATCAGTCGGCTTTCATCTAACGGACAAAGTCTTCAGGCCAGCACTTATTTTGGCGGAAGCGCAGATGATGGTATCAACGGCTCTCTGGGATCTTTTGATTACAATGCAATCAATTTTCCGCTGGCCTATAATTATGGCGACAATTACCGGGGCGAAATTATTATAGATACCCTCACAGGCGCAGTTTATGTGGCTACCTCTACCCGCTCAAGCGTTGCTAATGGTTTTCCTATTGTAAATGGTTTTCAAACAACTTTTGGCGGGGCGCAGGATGCCTGTGTGCTTAAATTTAATGCAGCCCTGAGCAATCTTGATTTTTCAACCTACCTAGGTGGAAGCGGACACGATGCCGGCTTTGGTATTGGTCTGGATGTGTTTAAAAATATTTATGTATGCGGAGGATCAACCAGTGCATCTATTGGGCCCGCTTCAGGCCCGTATGCACATCACGGAGGTGTGGATGCCTATATTGCCCGCATTGCTGCAAATGGTTCATCGTTAATGAAACTACTTTTTATAGGTACGAGTAATTATGACCAAGCTTATTTTGTGCAGGGCGACAGCAAAGGAAATGTGTATATAACCGGCCAAACACAAAGCAACACCTTTCCTGTAAAAGGAAACGTATACAATGCTCCGGGAGGCAAACAGTTTATAACCACTTTTAACCGAAACCTGGATAGCATAATTCTTTCATCTACATTTGGTACCGCTGGAACCCAGGGACCCAACATCTCTCCTTCTGCCTTTCTGGTAGATATTTGCAACAGGGTTTACGTATCAGGCTGGGGCGGATTAGCTAACCAAAACTTTAATCAGATTACCGGAACTACCACAGGTTTGCCAACTACCACAAATGCTATTCAACGCAATACTGATGGTTCAGACTTTTATCTCATTGTATTCTCGCCTGATATAAAAACCATATCGTATGCTACATTTATAGGAGGTATGTTGGGCAGTGGTGATCATGTTGACGGTGGCACAAGCCGCTTTGATAAAAAATCAGTCGTATATCAATCGGTGTGCGCTGGTTGTGGTGGATTCTCTGATTTTCCTACTACCAATGGTGCATGGAGCAACATTAATAAGGGAGTAAGACCATATGATCCAACTCAAGGTGGTTGTAACAATGCGCTCATTAAAATTAACCTTAATGTATCTGAATTTGCTCCTGAGGTAAAGGATACCTTTCTTAAAATAACTGCAACAGATACGTTGCTTTACTTATTCACTATATCAGATCCTGATGGCGATTCTGTGATTGTAACATACACCAGTAATTTACTAACAAAACCCGGAAATCCTGCTACCATAACCTCCACAAGAACGGGTATAAGTTTGATTAATGCAGGACTCAGATGGGTAAGCCAATGTAATGATTTCTCAACCGATACTGTGGTGCTCAATATAGAAGCACGTGATAATGGCTGCCCGGAGTTTAAAACTACCTTTGCCAAGATTAAAATACTGGTAAGCCCTGTTCCGCAAATTAAAAGCCCCTACCCCGAATGCTTGAAACCAATAAATGATAGTACACTGGAACTTAAATGGACTGAATCTGCAATGCCAAATAAGTATTTAAGAAAATACAGCATTTTTAAAAGCAGCAACAATTCCAACCAAATTGAAATTGATTCTTTTAGGCCTCCACGCAAATTTATCTCTGATAACAAGGCTAAAAGTCATCTATTAAACAACTATTGTTATTTTATTACATCGAGCAATATTTGTCAAACACACATTGATACCTCAAGAACCGTTTGTTCTCTTTTTAAAGAAGACACCAGCCAGATACCAGGCTTCTACCTGAGCAAAGATACCACCATTGAAATCATAGCCGGAGACACAGCCCATATAGAATATGTGGTAACGGACACAGACCGTAAAGACTCTGTATTTGCTCAATTATCAGGGGCGCTTCTTGGAAACAATCGTTTATTTAACCTGAGTAAATCAGATTCACTTTCACTTGCTCGTATTAAGTTTTCTTATTACGCCAACTGCGCTGATGTAAGCAATAATAATCTTGTTTTGAATGTTTATGTGCAGGATAACCAGTGTCCGCAACCCAGAAATATATTAGGAAAAATAAGGTTGAAGGTGATTGTGCCTCCTGTAGGCTTACCGCCAGTTTTGCCCTGCGTGCGAAGACTAGGAGACAATAGCACGGGTGTTAGATGGAAGGCTACTACTGTAAATAAATATTTTTCTCACTTTGTTCTAATCAGAAAAAATCCGGATGGCAGCCTTAAAGAATTGGCTAAGGTGTATAATGCAGCTGATTTCAATTACACAGACAACGATGCTCCGGATAACCTAAACAGCAATTATTGTTACGCGGCCTATGCGGTTAACTCCTGTCAGTTTCCGGGTGATACCGGTGCGTGGACATGCACCATTAGAAAACCAGAAGATTACCCAGAGGCTGTTACATTCTACACAGTAACGGTTGAGCAAAACCAACACATTGGTGTTTTCTGGAAACCAAGCACAGACGGTGCATTTACACTATATAATCTTTACAAGAAAAACAATGAACCCAATGCAACGTATGCAGCCATTGGTTCATTTAACAGTGTAACAGATAGTGTTTATCTTGATAAAAATGTTGACGTTCAAAAACGCTCCTATTGCTATACCGTTAAGCAGGTTAATGATTGTGGACTGGAAACACTGCTTGGCAAGGAAGCCTGCACCATTTTACTGAAGGGCATTTCCAAACCATTTGAGCACGTATTGCAATGGAGTTCCTACAAACACTGGGCTGCCGGAGTAAAAGAGTACGACATCGTCAAACAAGAGCCTGATCAAAGTCCGGTGCGAATTGGCGCTACTTCAGAAAAACTAACAAGCTTTACTGACGATAAACTCAATCCGGATAACGGGTTATATTATTACACCATTGATGCCATAGAAGGGGTTACAGGTAATGGCTATACAAGCCGATCAAACAGTATTGAATTAATTCAAAGCCCTCTGCTTTACGTTCCCAATGCTTTTACGCCCAATAATGATGGGTTAAATGAGGAACTGAATATCAGACCTGTATTTGTTAAGGATTATGACCTGAAAATTTACGACCGTTGGGGAAAACTCATATTCCGCACCAATAACAAATACGAAACTTACAAGGATATGTATAACAGCGAACCGGCTACTTCAGACGTATTTGTATACCTGGTAACCTACACCGGCTGGGATGGCTCAACCCACACACAAAGAGGAAATTTTACTACTATAAAGTAGATGGTGTATGTTTCGGGTAAATATTTATTTTTGCCCGAAACACCTAAAACCAATGGCCGTTTATAAATTTAAAATAACCTTTGAAGATTACGATGATATCTTTCGTATAATCGAGATTAAATCAACCCAGACTTTTCTTGATTTACATAAAGCCATTTTGGATGCCATTGGCTTTGATCAAAAGCAATTGGCCTCCTTTTACATGAGCACAGATAGCTGGAAAAAAGGTCAGGAAATAACGCTTGAAGATATGACTGATGAGGAGGATGAACCGGAGAAAAAAATTCCGGTAATGGCCAAATCCAAGCTTTGTGATTATATAAACGATCCTCATCAAAAAATCATTTATGTATATGATTTTCTTGAGATATGGACCCTGTTTATTGAATTAACAGGCATTGACGTGAAAGAAAAATCAGGACAGAAATATCCTTTTTGCAGCAAAACATCAGGGCTTGCTCCAAAACAATATGATAAAGTGCAGCGCTTTGGCCTGGTAGATGACAATGAATTTGACGAGATAACCAAAAATTACCTAGACAAATCAGAAGAAATACCCGGAGAAATATCAGATGACGAGGCAGATGAGTTTGGGCTGTTTGATGATGAACAAGGCGAAGCAAGAGGAGAAGATGCAGGTGCTGACGACCGATATTAATCTCCCTACCCTATGAAAACCTTAATGCTGATGAGGCATGCCAAATCAAGTCATGATGATTTAAGCCTTACCGATTTTGACAGACCGTTAAACGAACGCGGTAAAGCCGATGTAGAAGAGATGGGTAAACGAATGGTAAAAAATAATGTTAAGCCGGCTGTACTAATCTCAAGCCCTGCCAAACGAGCCTTTAAAACAGCAAAGCATATTGCAGCCGATTTAGGAATAAAAGAATCAGATATTTGTCTTGAATACGATATTTATGAAGCTTCCATTCAAGATTTATTGCATATCATCAGAAATATTGATGATGAGCACAGAAGTGCCATGCTGTTTGGCCATAACCCTGCCTTCACCGGACTTATCAGTTATTTAACGCATACGCCCATAGAGAACCTTCCAACGGCAGGTATTGCCACCATTGCATTTCCTCTGCAAACATGGAAGCAGGTTGCTGAAAAAAGTGGTGAGTTAATTTGGCTTGATTTTCCCAAAAAACCCACTTCCTGATAAGATTATTTGTTTATCCACAGTGCTTGCAAGCACTTGATTTAATTGGTTAATTCGTAAGAAAACTGCTGTTGTGTCTGAAGAGAAGTTTGCCACTTTTGTTAATGTTATAATCCCTGTACCGCTCCAAAAATTATATACCTACAGGGTGCCATTTGAATTGGCTAATCAAATTGCAGCCGGCAAACGTGTGGTGGTGCAATTTGGCAAACGAAAGCTTTATGCTGCCATAGTACACGATATACAGCACCATCCTCCTGCAGGCTATGAAGCAAAATATATTGTAAGCATACTGGATGATGAGCCTTTAATCTCTGAAAACACCATTAAATTTTGGGATTGGCTGGCCTCCTATTATATGTGCACGCCCGGTGAGGTGATGAATGCCGCATTACCTGCCGCCTTCAGACTTGAGAGCAATACATGCGTGATGCTTAATCCGGATGCTGACTTATCAATTGAATTAAGTGATAAAGAATTTTTAATAACAGAGGCGCTTACCATACAAAAAGAGTTAAGCATTGATCAGATTTCAGAAATAACACATACAAAAAATGTGTTTCCTTTGCTTAAAAGCTTGCACATTAAGGGCCTACTTCTGTTTATAGAGGAAATTACAGAAACCTATAAGCCAAAAATTGTAAACTGTGTAAGACTGGCTGAGAAATACAACAATGAGGATGCGCTCGAAGCGCTGTTCAG
>JBIIGU010000088.1:0-5229 GCA_044236275.1 Bacteroidia bacterium
ATAACAAAGTACGTGTGGTGCGCTACGAGGGATTAACCGTAACATGCTGCCAAGAGGTTGGTGCCAATTACATTCTTCGAGGTTTGCGAAACATGGCCGATTTTGATTATGAAAAAAATATCGCACAGATGAATAAGTTGGTTTATCCAAAGGCTGAAACAGTTTTTTTAATGTGCGACCCTGCTTATACCCCCATCAGTTCATCGGTGGTGAGGGATTTAATACGCAATGGTGGCGATGCTTCGGCATATCTGCCTGCAGAGGTGCAGTACAAGCATGGTTAATTAAGAACACCTGCAAGCAAATCGCTTATAGAAGTATAAGTATCCAGTTCCTCAAGATCTTTCTTTTTCATGGCAAACCATGCAGCCTCTGTTATTTGCTCTTCCGTTTGAGGAATAAGTTTCTTATCCCATGATGTATGCATTTCAAACCAACGGGTTATTTTTAAGAAACGATGGTTATGCATTTTGTAGGTATGGTAGGTTGGCGGCAATTTTTTGACAAGAGTTAAACTGCCAATACCGCATTCCTCCTCCACCTCTCTCAAAGCAGCTTCTTCAGGGGTTTCACCGGCATCAATTTTACCTTTGGGTAAATCCCATTTACCCATGCGTTTTATAAGAAGCAATTCATTTTTATCATTAAACACTACACCTCCGGATGCTTCTATAGCCACAAAATGTGTATAAAAATCATTAAAGGCAAAATCAGAATCATCAGTTATCAATAGCATACCTTTTGAGCGCATACCCTCGGTATCTTTGATAAACTCCACCACTTTTTCAGGGTCATAATTAACCCTTTTGCACTTGGCATATTGTATATCGTCAGAATCTTTTTCTGTAATAATAAAGGGTTTCTCGTTGATGAATATTTTATACATTTGCCTAATGCAAGAAACAGTGAATACCGCCTCAAAGATAGCAGAATATTTGTTAGAAATTAATGCTATTAAACTAAGTCCAGACGAGCCATTTACATGGACTTCAGGATGGCGTTCGCCTATATACAGCGATAACCGTTTAAGTTTATCACACCCAAATGTAAGAAACTATATAAAAGCTGAATTGGGAAAACTAATTAAAGAAAAATTTCCTGCTGCACAAGCAGTTATTGGCGTAGCTACAGCAGGTATTGCACCGGGAGCCTTAGCAGCCGATGAGTTGGGATTGCCTTTTGGTTATGTGCGCAGCGAAGCTAAAAAGCATGGAATGGGTAAACAGGTTGAAGGTGATATTATGCCTGCACAAAAAGTTGTAGTTATTGAAGACCTTGTATCCACCGGCAAAAGCAGCCTTCAGGCTGTTGAAGCATTGCGTGCATTTGGTTGCGAGGTATTGGGCATGGTATCAATTTTTACCTACGGATTTGAAGCGGCTAAACATGCGTTTGAGGAAGCGGGTTGTCCTTACTTTTCTTTGAGTGATTATAATGTACTCATTGAACTGGCCGCAAAAACAGGAAGGGTAAAAGCGGACCAGCTTGAACAATTGGCAGAATGGAGAAAATCTCCTTCAACCTGGAAACAATAAATAAACAATGAAGGCAATTAAGAATACATTAAAGGTATTGATGGCATGCTACTTTGCCCTTATAACTTTTTTAGGTTTTTTGGTTTTGTATCCCGGATTTTTATATACACTTGCCCATCCAAAACGCTACCACCTTGGGCACCGCCTCCGCAGATTTTGGGGCCGCTGGCTCTTTTTGGGCGGTTTTGTTAGGGTTAAACAATTCATGGAAGAACCCATTGATGCCTCAAAAGCATATGTTATTACTCCCAATCATACATCAAAACTCGATATTGTAACACTAACGGTTAAGTTAAAGCTCAACTTTAACTTTATGGCAAAGATTGAACTGGCAAAAGTTCCTGTATTCGGTATTTTTTTCAGAACCATTGATATTGCTGTTGATCGGAAAAGTGCACGACACTCTGCAATGGCATATCAAAAAGCAAAAGAGCAGCTAATGAAGCATAACAAGAGCATTGTCATATTTCCGCAGGGCACCATTCCGGCATATACACCAAAACTTGGCAAGTTTAAAGATGGCGCATTTAAAATGGCCATTGAAAGCCAATCTGATATTTTGCCTGTAACCATTATACACAACTGGAAAATATTACCTGATTACGGAGGGTTTCACTTTAGACCGGGTACCGTTTTGCAATTTATCCATAAACCTATACCAACAGTAGGAATGACAGATGAAGATTTACCAGCCCTTAAGCAAAAAGTTTTTGATATTATTGCAGCTAAATTAGCAGAACATGGATATTTCGAATGAGTTGATTGATAAGCTGGCCGACCTAGCCAAACTTGAATTTAACGGTGAGGAAAAAGAGCACATTAAAAACGACTTGTCGCGTATTCTAACGTTTATAGAAAAATTAAACGAGATAGATACTACAGGTGTTGAACCTTTAATTTTTATGAGCGAAGCTGTGAATGTTTTACGTGAAGACGAGGTCATTCAAACCATTAGTAAAGAAGAGGCACTCAAAAACGCACCTAAAAAAGATTCAGATTACTTCAGGGTACCTAAGTTTTTAGATAAATAGTAATCACCTAGAACATTATGCCTGCAGTTATTGAATTAAAAGATATTACCCGACATTTTAAAATTGGAGAAGTGGAGGTGCAAGCACTTAGAGGTGTAAACCTGGTTATTAATAGAGGAGAGTATGTAGCTCTTATGGGCCCATCGGGCTCGGGTAAATCAACCCTTATGAATATTTTGGGTTGTTTGGATACGCCAACCTCAGGCAGCTATGTATTAAACAATAACAATGTTAGCAATCTTACTGATAATGAACTTGCCGAAATAAGGAATAAAGAAATTGGTTTTGTTTTTCAAACCTTTAATCTGCTTGCCAGAAGCACTGCATTAGATAATGTGGCACTCCCGCTTGTTTATGCCGGTAAAAGCAAAAAAGACAGAACACAAAGAGCCAAAGATGTTTTAAGCAACGTAGGTTTATCAGACAGGATGACTCATAAACCTAACGAACTCTCAGGCGGTCAAAGACAACGGGTAGCTATAGCACGTGCATTAGTGAATGACCCCTCCATCATACTTGCCGATGAGCCCACCGGAAATCTTGATACCAAAACCAGTTATGAAATTATGGAATTGATGGAGGAAATACACCAAAAAGGAAATACCGTAGTTATTGTAACCCATGAGGAAGATATTGCCCGCAGGGCCAAAAGGATTGTGCGCATGCGTGATGGAAAAATAGAGAGTGATACGGTAGTTGCTTAAATAAACGATCTAAAACATTTAACAGCTAAATTAAAACACTTCGGTTATATGAAAATATAGACCGCTGTTGTTATTTAATCCCCTGGCATAATCAATCCTCAAGTTGGTGCGCTGCACTTTATTGAGCATAAACCTTAAACCACCGCCTGCTGCTGGATTAACATATTTAAATGCACCATTCTCCTCACTAACACTGTGCACATTGGCAAAAAGAACACCACCTAGCCATTTCCAGATTTGTGCACGATATTCAGATTCTAGAGTGAGTAAGGTATTGCCCCTATAACGCCCCTGCACATAACCCCTTGTTAAAAAATACCTTCCTGTCATGGGTGTTAACATATAAGGTACTTGTTTAGACGCATGTTCAACCAGTAAACGGCTGGCCCAGGTTTTGGTGATATTTCGGTTCGACAGATAATATCTTCCGTCTAAGCGTAGATTTAACCAATTTTGTGTGCTTCCTGTGGCCTTTAAATAAGGATTAACTGCCAGTTCCAGAAAAATACCTTTGCTTGCATTTTGCACATTGTCTCTGCTATCATGAATATAATGAGCACCAAACCCGGAGGCAACATAACCTTCATTTCCAACACCATTATCTTTAAAATAGCTTATACCGTTTGTTTCACTGTGCATATTATAGCTGGCATACATTCGATAGTGTAATCCGATAAAATTTTTTGTTTGACCCAAACGCCTTAGTACGCGCTCCTCCAGTTCAATGGCTTTGTAATGTATTCGCTCTTTGGTGGTGACTTCATCATCCGGAGTATTACCTCCAAAACCATAAGCATACTCAGGCCAGTTTAAAAACATTAATCTTCCTTGCCAAATCCATCTTTCTCTCTTACTAAATATTTGGTGGTTAACCTGAAGCATGAGCTGATCATTGGTGGTGTACATGGCAATTGCTTGGGCATTGGAGTAACGCGTATTTGATGGATCTCCCATTAAAAAATTCAGGTTACACATTCCTCCATAACCAAGGCCTGTAAAAGGATCGTAAAGCAAAATTGGCAGAATGGTTTTATGAAACTTTGCGCTATCATGCTGAGCGTTAACTTGCCGAATGCATGCTGCAAGGCAAAACAGTATGGTAAGAACTCTTTTATATTTTGTCATAACACAAATCTGTGGTTGTTCTTCTATATTTATGTATCGGTAACAAGCATTAATACAAACAAATTTGGCAAATGATACAAGTTATGCCTCATACTTTTGCAAATTTTGCAAATCCTAACTACTCCAAAATTTTGAATTCAACCCTTCTGTTTAGCCGTCTATTCTCTTCAGTATTGTTCTCAAATAGCGGCTTACCCTCTCCAAATCCTTTACTCAGTAATCGGTTTAACGAAACGCCTTTGTTTACCAAATAATCAAAAACTGCTTTAGCTCTATTTTCAGATAAAGTAAGGTTATCAGCTTCCTGCCCTATATCATCGGTATGTCCGCTAATTTCAATACGTACCTTTTTATTCTGTTTCATAAACTCTACTAAACGCTCCAACTCTGGGGTAGATTCTTCTTTTAACTCCCACTTTCCTGTATTAAAGAATATATTATTGAGACGAATAGTGAGGCCTTTTTCTATAGGCACCATTTCCAGGTCTATTCTTCTTTCTTCGTATTCATTTTCTTTTTGCAAATCAATATTAACAGACACTGGAATGTATCCGTCAGCCTTGGCGATAATGCCATAGTTTTTGCCGTATCTTAATACCAAATTATACTCACCATCCGATTGGAAATTGGCCCTGCCTGCAATTTGTCCAGTTGGCAATTCTTCATAAGTAATTGTGGCCTCAACAGATGTATTTGTTTTGCTGTTATATACCCTTCCTTTTACCAAAACCACTGGTTCAGGTCTTGTTTCGGCTGTTGTTGTTACCCTAAAAATATCTGCTTTACCGAGTGATTGATGGTTGCTTACTAAATATGCCACATCACCCGAAGCCG
>JBIIGU010000090.1:0-5206 GCA_044236275.1 Bacteroidia bacterium
TATACGGCCAACACCTGCGCGTGCCGGATTTGATAATTTTAAAGCCTTGTTTTTTTAGCAATGCTTCAATTTCAGTAACGCTATAAATACGCACATGAGTATCGTCATCATAAAAATTAAGCGTATCGCGCATGCTGGGCAGTTTTGTGCTGCGCAGTCCGGGATATTCAATATATATTTTACCACCTTTCTTTAGCTTGGTGCACAATCCTTCAATCACCTTGTCTCCATTATGTAAATGCTCAATCACGTGCGACATCATAACCACATCAAAAAAATCATGAGGAATGGCATCAAATTGCAATTGGGTTAAGTCCATCTCATAATAGGCCTTCATCAGCTTCATATCTTCATCGCTATTGCGATAGTTTGTGCGATCAATGCCATAATAATGCACCTGCGGAAAAAACTTTGCTGTTTTATGCGGAGAGCCACTGCCCGATCCTACATCCAGATAGTTAAATGCCTGATTTTTGAGCTGATGATAAAAAAATCGAAAACGCGGAGGCAGAGGTTTAAACATATCACAAATGAAAGCGATTTATGATGTTTTAGCAACTCGCCCCCTAAATCTGATTTTGCGGTACTGTTTAAAGAGGGTTGTTTCCTGAAAAGTTCTGATAAATTTAACCTTAAGCCAGATGAGCGGATACATGAGCTTGATGCGCATACTTACCCATGCAGGAAAATGAATGGCTGCAAAGCGCATATACTCTTTATAACCCGGCATGCGCTTGTGGTAAGAAGTGCCCTGCACATCGTAGAATGATATAATACGCGGAATAAACAAGGCTTTGTTTCCGCATTGCTTAAAAAACCGCACAAACCATTCGGTGTCGGCAGCCAGTTTATAGGAAATATCATATCCCCCAATTTGATCAAATACATTTTTACGTGTAAAAGTTGCCTGATGACAAATGGGGTAATGGCTATAAAAATCACTCAGCTTAACCGGTTTTCCATTGATATAATTGACACCTGTTGGCTCATTAATGGTTTCAACCTGCGCGTAAATAAAATCAACCTGCGATAAATCTTTGCAAAAAATATCTTGAAGTACATGAGCATCGTAAAGCCGATCGCCAACGTTTAAAAAGTATAGCCACTCCCCTTTTGCTGCCTTTATTCCTTTATTCATGGCATCATAAATGCCTTTATCAGGCTCACTGATAATGGCACTTATCTTAGAAGAAAATGGCTTGGCTGCATTGAGTGTTCCATCAGTAGAGCCTCCATCAACTATAACCAACTCTATATTGGTGTAGGATTGTTCAATTGCAGATTGCAGGGTTTCAGCAATCAGTTGCTCTCCATTGTAAACTACGGTGATTATACTAACTAAAGGCTGTTGCATTAAAATCCGTTGGGGCAATTACATTTTTTGCCTTTGGAAGAAGGCCTGCTGCTACTGCAGGAAGTATTAGATACAACAACCAGCAAGACAATACCAATTAAAAAAATAGCTGTTAACTTTTTCAATACCGCAAAATTAGGGTTTTTGCGTAAACTTGCGCCAATATGATGGAATTCGTTCACTTTTTAATTGATTTACTAACGCATACCAAAGATGTTCTGCTGCAACTGTTTCAGCAATACGGAACGCTCATTTATGCTATTTTATTTTTAATCATTTTTATTGAAACCGGCTTGGTTATATTTCCGCTTTTGCCCGGAGACTCCTTGCTTTTTACCGCAGGTTTACTTTGCGCACAACCCGGAGGTTTAAATATTTGGATTTTGATACCTCTGCTCACGTTTGCTGCCATTTTGGGAGACAATATCAACTATTTTGTAGGTAAGTTTTTTAGTGCGCATGTTCTTTCCTGGAAAATTGCCGGTAAAGTATTGGTTAAAAAAGAGTGGCTTGATAAAACCCATGCTTTTTTTGAGAAGAACGGAACCAAAACCATCATTCTGGCAAGATTTGTTCCTATTGTACGCACCATTACCCCGTTTGTTTCAGGTCTTGGTCGCATGAACTATAAGGTGTTTTTACCTTATGATATTTTGGGTGGCATTATTTGGGTGGGTGGCGTTTCGTTGCTTGGTTATTTTTTGGGGCAAATACCCTTTGTAGAAAAAAACCTAGAGAAGTTTATTCTGGGGATAGTATTTCTTTCTATTCTACCCATCATTATTGAGTTTATTCGTAACCGTGTTGCCAAATACAATACGTAATATCGTTTTGCTTGGTTTACTTATAGCCTCTCAATTAAGAGCAGAGACTATAAACGGCAACTGCCAAATTTTGCAGCAACCTTTTGGAGATGAACTTTTTTCTGTTGGCCCCGGAACTGAAGTTGATTGCAGCCCAGCAAACAAAGGCTGGTGCTATATATACACCAAGGTTTGGGTGGAAAAGAAAATGGTATATGACGGACAACAAGTGCTGGCTAATGCAAAGCTCAGAAACAATGAAGGAAGATTACTAGGCAGGAGCAAAATGAGCTTCACGCCAAACCAAACATTAGCTGAAAACGATACAGCCTATTTACTAGAGCTAAGCGGATATGTGGAGGTATCGTGCATAGAAGATACTAGCGTGGTGGAGCATGATTTGGAAATGCTTATTGGGAACTTTGATAGTTTACCAGACCAAAACCTCTTTAACAAACACCTGAAAAGATTTTCTTATGAAGCTTGGGTAATGGCCAATGGCTTTGAATCATATCTGCTCCCTGACAAATCATTTGGAGCCCAACCTGCAGGAATTCGCACAGCCATTATTTGCGAAAACAATAAAGTTATTGCCATTATGCATGGCAGGAAACTGCAACTTAAAAAATACGAAAACCACCTGCAGGAAGCGCGCGTTGGCATTTATTTCTTGGCGGGAGGTAAAGAAGCCTATAAAAAACGCTTTCAGCTCACTTTTCAGGCAGAGATTGAAAAAGCCCTGAACAGGTAATTGAAACGGTTGTGTTTTTTTGCACACCTGACCTTCATCATTTTTCATTACCCCAGAGGCACCTAAGTTTGCACAAAAATTAAGTATGGACGAACGTTTGAAAAACTTATTGTATATGGGCGTTGGCCTTGCCTCTACCAGTGCCAAAGCCAAACAATTGCTTGAAAAAATGAATGTGGAAGGAAGGCTTACAGAGGAAGAAGGCAAACGCATTATTGATGAGTTATTTCAAAGCGGCAAAAACAGTGCAGACGAAATGAAAGAGCAGGTAAGTCAATACTTAGCTGAAATGCTCAGCGAACTACAAACACCTTCGCAAAAAGCTTTTAATGACCTGGAAAAAAGAGTGGCTCAACTGGAAGCAATATTAAACAGTAAGAAAAATGAAGTTTAAGCACCTGCGCAGATACCGTCAAGTTATAAGAGTTTTGTTTAAATACGGGCTTGACGATATGCTGGCACACTCCAACATGCGTAAGGTTATGCCTCGATTGCTGCTGCATAAAAAAATTCAAGGAGAATTATCTAAACAAACCTATACCCGTAGCGAACGCATAAGACTTGCAATAGAGGAACTGGGGCCAACCTTTATTAAATTTGGACAAATACTAAGCAATAGGCCCGATTTATTGCCTCAGGAAGTAATTGAGCAACTGGAAAGATTGCAAGATGCTGTACCCGGATTTTTATTCAGCGATGTTAAAGCCATAGTAGAAAAAGACCTCGAAGCAACATTGGAAGAGTGCTTTGCCTCTTTTGATGAAAAGCCATTGGCCTCTGCCTCTATTGCACAGGTGCATAGAGCAACCTTGCACAACGGAGAAAAAGTTGTTGTAAAAATACAAAGACCAGACATTGCAGACATCATTGATATTGACCTGCAAATTTTATCTGAGTTTGCGGAAATAGCAGAAAACAATTTTCCTCAGTTTGCACGTTTCGAACCGGTTGAACTTGTTCATTCCCTAAAAAAATCAATGCTGCGCGAGCTAAACTTTTTACTGGAAGCAAACAATATCATTCGTTTTCAGAATATGTTCAGAGAAGAGCCGCGCATCTACATTCCAAAGGTTTATACCCGCTACAGCACCCGCAGGGTAATATGTATGGAATATATAGAAGGCATTAAAATTAATCAGGTTGATGCATTAAGAAGCCATGCTTTTAACCTGGATGATATTGCGGAAAAAGGTTTGCATCTTTATTTTGAGCAAATTTTCAGATATGGTTTTTTTCATGCCGATCCGCATCCGGGCAATGTTTTGATATTACCGGGTGAACGCATTTGCCTGATTGACTTTGGTATGGTTGGCACATTAAACCGCAAGGATAAAGAAGCCTTCAGGGATTTTATTGTAGCCATTACCAGAGGTAATTTTACGCAACTCACCGAGTCTATTGAAAAACTTACCAAACGTAAACGCATTGCCAATAAAGAAGAACTGGAGTACGACCTCAATATTTTAATTGATGAATTTCCGCCTCATACCATAGATGAACGCAACATGACTGAGGTGGTTGACCGCTTGCAGGAAATTATTTACAAACACAAGCTGGCTTTCCCCAATGATTTTTTTCTGCTGCTAAGAACCTTGGTTATATTGGATGGCATCAGTCGTATCCTAAATCCTAAATTTAACACCCTTGAAAGAATACGCAAGCACTCGCTCCGTTTGTTTCAAGAAGGGTTTGAGCCACAAAATATGGTTCGCACCACATTAGAAATGATTGTTGATGTTTGGGATTATGTGCGTGTAATTCCTTCTGACTTTAAACGAATCATTGAAAAACTGAAGGAAGGCAAGGTTAAGATAGAAATACAAGGACTTAATCCGCTTCTGCATACGCTTGATGTAGTATCCAACAGATTGGCGGCTGCAATTGTTATGGCAGCCATGATAATTGGTTCCTCACTGGTGGTGTTAAGCCATATTCCACCTCTCTGGCATGGCATACCCATTATTGGGCTAAGTGGCATCATCATCTCGGGCCTATTTGGTATATTTATGTTGATCTCAATTTTTAGAAAAGGCAAATATTAATTTTAACAATCATGAACACACAAACATTTGAAGAACAATTTAAAAACTGGATTTCTGAGTGGAAAACCCGTTTAGAGGAAATGCAAGTTCAATTTAGCTTAGGTAAAATGGATGCTGTTGAGGCATTTGAAAAGCAAAAGGACAATTTACGAAACCTTGTGCACATGCTCAAAGAGAATATTGACAAGAGCACGGATATGGCTGAAGAAGCTGCTACCAAAGTAAAAGCCAGTCTTGAAGAGTTGCAATTACAATT
>JBIIGU010000089.1:0-5206 GCA_044236275.1 Bacteroidia bacterium
TTAAGGCTGCGAAGGTAAAGGATTTTTCCAGTTGATGAATAATTGATGAAAATGAGCGTTATTAGCAGCATGAGCAAGCCTTTTATCAGCGGGTTTACCATTGTGCGCAACGCCATAAAGTATGATTATCCCATTGTGGAATCCATACTGAGTATACTCCCTGTTGTTGATGAATATATTGTTGCAGTTGGTAAGAGTGAGGATGATACGTTAGGCCTTATTCAATCTATCCGATCTCCTAAAATAAAAATAATTGAAACCGTGTGGGACGACAGTTTACGCGAAGGCGGAAGGGTGCTGGCTGTTGAAACCGATAAAGCCCTTACGGTTATTAACCCTAAAGCCGACTGGTGCTTTTATTTGCAAGGTGATGAGGTAGTGCATGAGCAATACCACCATACAATTATTGCAGCATGCAAACAGTTTAAGGATGATAAGGCGGTTGAAGGATTGTTATTTGGCTATGTGCATTTTTATGGCAGCTATGATTTTGTAGGAGATTCACGCAAATGGTACAGGAATGAAGTGCGCATTATACGTAACAATAAAAGTATAAACAGTTACCGCGATGCGCAAGGGTTTAGAATAAATGGCCGAAAGCTGAAGGTTAAAGCCATTGCGGCAAAAGTGTATCATTACGGCTGGGTAAAAGACCCACGCTCACAACAGGAAAAACAGAAAAGTTTTCATAAAATGTGGCATGATGATGAATGGGTTAAAAAAAATGTTACCCAAGCCGATGCATTTGATTACTCCGCTATTGACTCCTTACAGAAATTTTCAGGAACACATCCCCAGGTAATGAATGAACGGCTGAAACGCATGAATTGGCGCTTTGATTGGGATGGCAACAAAAAGAAATTATCGGTTAAAGAAAAAATACTAAAAACGATTGAGCAATTAACAGGAGTTAGGCTGTTTGAATATAAAAACTATACCCTGAAATAAATGGCTATCAATAAAGGCACAACTAAAGTATGGCTATTGATGCTTGTGGCTCATAATAAACAATACGATTAGACACTGTTTCAATTAACTTTTGTTTTACGTGCGGAGTGTAAGAAACCGTTTCATCGATTTTTTCAAAAGGATGAAAAAGCAGCGCACTGTCTTTACGCTCGTGTTGCATACGTTTTAAAAATTCATGATTCATTCTGAAAACGCCCAAACTAAACGAGTCAATTGTATTTAGATTTATTTCGGCAGCCAGTTCATCTACCAATTTGGTGTATGCCGCAACAGCATTTGGTATATGCAAAATCGGGTCAAAGCAAATGCGCACGCGCCAACCTTGTTTAACTGCCTTTTTAATGGCCATAATCCTGCTATGGGCAGAAGGAGTTTTGGGCTCATGCAGGTTAATTACTTCTTGGGGAGAGAGTGTCCATGCCAGAATTACATTATCAATTGGTTTAATGTGCTGAAGCGCTTTTGCATTTACACTCTTGGTTCTGATTTCTATGGTAAGATTATTTTGCTCCGATGCAAATGCAATCCACTCCTTGCAGTATGGATACCAATGCTCAATGGCAAGCAAATCCGTGTCATATGAAAGAGCCAGATAAACCGGTTCCTGTATTTGCTGCAACAGCACTTTTGTCTGTTCCATGAAATCTTGGTTGTTTACAAACAGCACCATATGTGCTGAAGAGAACATGCCTTGCAGGTAGCAATAATCACAATCATAAATACAATTTAACGCAAGCGTATTGTAGTAAAAGTGCTTGAAACCGAAAGCCGGGGTAATATCAGAACCTTCATAATAAAAGTTGCTTCTGCGAGATGCCAGAATAATTTTTTGTGCCCCCTTTTGCAAACGCCAATCACTACCGGATTGGTTAAACACATCTTTATAGTGCTTAATTGGCAACACCTGCGGATTTCCCAGTTTGCTTAGTATTTGCAATGTGCCGGGATGCGTGAGAATATCTTCTTCGATATATACAAAAGCATTAAACATCTTTCAGTTCATTAAGCAATTGTAGCAGTGCACTGCTCTTATCTTTCTTTTGTTTTAAATGATGTGGAATGGCAGCAATCAACTTTTCTATATACGCTTCGTTATGATATTGATGTGCAAAATAAAGTGCATCTTTAATCATAACCTGCTGGCTAAATGTTGGGTTTAATTTCTCCAGTATTGGCTGTAAATATTTGCTGATATCAGGTTTGTATGCTGCCTGAATGGATTCAATTTTTTCCTGATAGTCCAGCAAAATCTGCAGTGGTGCATCAATAGATGTTGCATACGTTTTTTGCCAATTGTTTTTATCAAAATTTTCTACACCTGTATCGCTCACCCATTTTAGCAATTGTATTTGACTTGTTGATGCAAACAAATGTGCTGCTTTACAAAAAGCAAAACCTTCCATGTCTGCCAGGCCACCTTCGGCAGTTATCATTTCAGCTGATGCAGGTTTTTCAAACGTCTTCAATGTTGCAATAGGCAATACAGGTGTTGAAGCCATATCCGGATAAAAGGTGTCGTCAGACCATTCGCTCTGAACAGCAGTAATTTGAAACCATTGGTGCAATGCATTATGCGGCCCTCCGGCTATCCCAATATTCCACCAAATTTTTTCATGTGGCAGCAAACCCTGAATCCAGCCTATGGCAGCGGGTAGTTGATATTTACCCATACCTGCAATCAACACATCATAATCTGATCCTTCGTAATAGCGCACATGCTTTACCTGATAACGCAACATACATGTTGCTTTTTCAAGCCAGGGTTTGGCTTCTGCAGGCCAGGCAAAACATAAGATGGTGCGCATGGTGCAAAGATGGGGTAAGTTTATCTAGGTGTGATGCTTAGTTTTTTAAAAACTCATAACCTATATCCGATCTATAGTACTTTCCTTCAAAAGAAATACCATAAGCATTTTGTTTGCACTGTAAAAGGGCATCTTCTAAATTTGAAGCAAGGGAGGTAACGGCAATAACTCTTCCTCCTTTTGTAACCAATTGGCCTTGCCCATTTCTTGCCGTACCGGCATGAAATACCAAGCCGCTTTTAACAGCTTCTGTTCCGGTAATTATTTTCCCTTTTTCATACTCACCCGGATAACCTCCGGAAACCAGCATAATGGTGGCAGCATGTTGTGCGGTAATTTCAAGTGTGGTTTCGTTTAGTTTTCCTTCTCCTGTTGCCAGCATCAGCGAAGCAAAATCTGAGGTTATTCTGGGCAGCACCACTTCTGTTTCGGGATCGCCCATGCGGCAGTTGTATTCAATTACATAGGGCTCTCCGTTTACACTCATCAGGCCAATAAAAATAAAACCGGTATATGAAATTCCTTCAGCCTTTAATCCATTAATGGTAGGCTTAATGATGCGCTCTTCTACTTTATTCATAAAAGCACTATCGGCAAAAGGAACTGGAGATATGGCGCCCATGCCACCGGTATTTAATCCGGTATCGCCTTCACCAATGCGCTTATAGTCTTTTGCCTCAGGCAATATTTTATAAGAATGCCCGTCTGTTAGCACAAAAACAGAAAGCTCTATTCCTTTTAAAAATTCTTCTACCACCACTTTGCTTCCTGATGCACCAAACTTGCCATTATTAATCATGGCTTCCAGTTCGGCTGTGGCTTCTGCATGCGACTCACAAATAAGCACACCTTTGCCTGCTGCAAGCCCATCTGCCTTAAGTACCACAGGCAGGGAATGTGCTTGAACATACTTTAATCCTTCCTGGATATTTTCTGCGGTAAAGGTTTGGTAAGCTGCAGTTGGTATATGGTATTTGGCCATAAATGCTTTGCTAAAATCCTTGCTGCCTTCTAATTGAGCACCTGTTTTATCAGGACCTACAAAAGGTATTTGCTTTAATTTGTCATCTGCGTCAAAATGGTTTTTAATACCTTTTACCAGCGGCTCTTCCGGGCCCACTAGAACAAGGCCAATTTCATTATCTAAGCAAAATTTACCCACCATTGTAAAATCATTCGGCTCCAGCGGCACATTCATGCCAAGCTCTGCAGTGCCGGCATTTCCTGGCATAATAAACAGTTTTTCGCAAAGCGGACTTTGTTTTATTTTATAGGCAAAAGCATGTTCACGCCCGCCTGATCCAATTACTAAAATATTCATATATGTTGTGGAATTGAAGTGCGAATATACATTGCCGGCCGAAAAAAGTGGCCTGTATTATTAGCCTTGGGTGAGTTGCTGCATATCATGCAACTCTTTATATAAGCCGCCTTTTTGCAGCAACTCCTGATGTGTTCCTTGCTCCACTATTTCGCCTTTGTTCATCACCACAATTAAATCGGCATTTTGTATGGTGCTTAAGCGGTGCGCAATAACCACCGTGGTGCGTCCTCTCATGATATTGGATAATGCTTCCTGAACAAGGCGCTCAGAAGAAGTATCCAGTGCCGAGGTAGCTTCATCCAGAATTAAAATTTGCGGATTTTTTTGCACCGCTCTTGCTATGCTGATACGTTGCTTCTGCCCACCGCTGAGCTTATTTCCGCGGTCTCCAATATTTGTATTAAAGCCTTCCGGGGTTTCTTTTATAAAGTCGTATGCATTAGCTATGCGTGCAGAATTTTCTACCTGCTCGTTTAAGCTGTTGGATTGACCAAAGGCTATATTACTAAAAATACTATCGTTAAATAAAATAGACTCCTGTGAAACAATTCCCATTAATTTTCTAAGCTCAAGAATTTTGTAGTCGCGTATATCTACTCCATCAATCAGCACGCTGCCTTCGGTGGGGTCATAAAATCTGGGTATTAAATCAGTCAAGGTAGATTTGCCGGAACCAGACGGACCAACCAGCGCAACTGTTTTGCCTTTTTCAATAACGAGGTTAATATTTTTCAAAACAGGCTCGTTGCCATAAGAAAAGCTTACGTTTTTGAATTCAATTTTATTTTGGAAACTTTCAATATTGGTGGCTAGCTGTTTCTCTACAATTTTTTCTTCACTGTTCAATACCTCTTCAATGCGACCCAAAGATATTATTCCTTTTTGCATGCGGCTATATGCAGTGGAGTAGGCTTTTGCAGGTGGAATGAGCTGAGAAAAAACCGTAATAAAACCAATAAATGTATCGGCAGTCATATTATTCTCATGATGTAAAACCATGCTGCCACCATACCACAAAACAAAAGCAAGTATGCCAATGGTAAGGGTTTCAGATATGGGCGAAGCCGCATCAAGCAAGCGATTACCTTTAATATAAACTCGTGTATAC
>JBIIGU010000091.1:0-5177 GCA_044236275.1 Bacteroidia bacterium
ATTTGAAGGCCGAAACCCAAAACAACTATCAGCTAAGCTTAACTCACCAGCATCGGCTAGAAGAAAACATAGTAAAATTTGATGTTGCCTTATTCTACAATGAAATATTTAATAAAATAGATTTAGTTCTGTTAAACAGCAATACCGTGGAGGCACGCTACACTTCCATTAGCGATTTCAGAAATGCCGGTACCAATGTTACGGCAGAATTTGTAGCACCTGATTATGCTTTAAGCTTGGGCTATGCGCTAATCGGTCTCAACAACACATTTACAAATATGCTTGCTACTGACAAATATTTTACAACTCATGAGTATCGATGCAATGCACGGTATAACATCAAAAAAATCAAAACACAGGTTGCATTGTTCTGTAAATATAATTCACGTATGCAGTTGTTTCAATACAATATTACAGATAGCCAAGTTAAAACTGGTTTTATTGATGGATTTGCTTTGCTTGATCTTACCGCAGGCAGAAGTTTCTTTAAACAAAAACTTACCATTCAAACAGGTGTAAAAAATATATTGGATGTGCTCAATGTTCAGGCTAGTTTAGCTACAGGTCCGCATGCACCAACAGGCAATAGTGCTGCTGTGTCTATGGGTAGAACCTACTTTTGTGCAGTTCAGTATCAATTAAGTATAGACAGAGAATGATATTATTAAGACATATCACATACATATTAGCAATGATGATATTCTTTTCATCATGTGAGAAAGAAGAGGCGCCTGTTAAATTACCCCCTAGAGATCTTGATGTGCGCATGATGAGTGTAGATTTAGGCACTGAGTATGACAAGCAGGTTTATATTAACCTTGACTCCGGAATTGTTCAGTCGGTAGATAATAATCGGTGGGATTTAAGTTTTGACGCAGCGCCTGAAGGTTTTACTATTTATATAAATGGTGGCAAGAATGTATTGGTTGCAAATACAGGCAGCACCGATTTTTCTAATATTACAAACTATTCTGAGCTAAATTGGCGATGGGATGAGGCCTCCGGTAATCCGGATTCTCTTGCACTAAGCCATTGGTGTAATAAGCATACTCGCAAAACTTTCGATAGTGTTTATGTTATAGATAGGGGAAAGGGCTCAAGCAGTCCCGATAACTTTTTTAAGTTTAAAATAATTGCTGTTACACCCCAGAAGTATATTATTTCAGTGGCGGATATGTCAGGTAGATTCATTAAGGAAACAAATATTTATAAGTCTCCTGAAAAAATGCTCGTTTATTTTTCATTCGATAACGGAGGCACTTATTATAATTTTGAGCCGCCTATACATAACTGGCATTTTAAATTCTTGCGATACCGTTGGATTTATTATGAATTTAATCCACCCTTGCTCTATCAGGTTACAGGTGTTCATCTAAATAGAAGAATGCTGGATGTGGCTATAGACAGTACACTTACGTTTTATGATATTAAATTTAATCATTCCCTCAATCCTGCTCTTTGTTATTTGAATGATAGGGATCAAATAGGGTTTGAATGGAAGTATCCTGATTTTACACCTAACGGTGTGCGATACAGAACCAGAACATATATTAACTATTTCTTACGCTACAGGTCTGCGCCATACTTTGTATATAAGTTACGTTTCCTTGATTTTTATGATGATAATGGAAACAAAGGATCTCCACGTTTCGAATATCAACTGCTTAACTAAAGACCAGAATCTGCGTTTAGTAATGCGCATAATTCGTTACCTGATGCGCAGGCGAACATCCACCAATTTTGTTTTATCGGTAGAAACAATGGTAAATTCAAACTTATCTATTTCTATGATTTCTCCGCGTCTAGGTATATTTTCATATTTGGCAAGAATGTATCCGCCCAGCGTTTGGTAATCACCTTCGGGTATGTGTAGATTGTACTTATCGTTGAGGTAGTCTATCTCAAGGCGGGCATTAAATAAATATTCCTTTTCTGCCAACTGTTTCTCGGTAAGTTGTTCCACATCGTGCTCATCTTCAATCTCACCAAAAATTTCCTCCATTATATCTTCAATGGTAACAATGCCTGCCGTAACACCTAACTCATCAACTACCAGTGCAATACTTTTTCTAGAGCGGGTAAAGATATTTAGCAATTCATTAGCAGCCATTGTTTCGGTTGCAATCTCAATCGGAATCAAGATGGAACGAATGGTCTGTGGTTTTTTAAACAGGTCTTTCTGGTGTACATAACCGATAATATGATCTACATTATTGTTATGAATCAAAATTTTTGAAAGACCTGTATCAACAAATTTCTTGTACAATTCTTCAACGCTTGCTTGTATACTCATGCTAACCAGTTCGGTTCGCGGGGTCATACAGTCGCGAACTTTTACATTGGCAAAATCAAGCGCATTCTTAAAAATTTCTGTATCTACATCTGCATCTTCATCCAGGTCTTCCACACTATCAGAAATGTATTGATCCAAATCAACCTTGCTAAAAACAGGAGTGTTTTCGGTGAAGTTGAGTTTAAACAGATTATTGAGAATGAATTTAGCCAACCATGTAATAAAATGCACCAGTGGCCAAAACAAATAATAAGTAAGCAGGAAAGGCACAGCTAGTAAACGCAATACAATATCAGGATTTATTCTGAACAATGCCTTTGGAATAAACTCGCCCATTACCAAAACAATAATAGTAGATACTACGGTTGAAATAAGTAGAAGCAGGAACTTTTTCTCTGCAATGCCTGGCAATAACTCATGCAGTATGGGATCCAGAAATGCAGCCATGTATATGCCATACAAAACCAATCCAAGATTGTTGCCAACAAGCGTAGTGCTTATAAAGCGGGAAGGATTACTTACAAAGGGTGAAAGTATTTTAGCTGACAGGCTGCCTTGAATTCAATTAGTAACTTATTGGCTGTAATAAATGCAATTTCAATTCCTGAAAAAAATGCAGAAATAAGAATACTGATCGTGATGATAAGAATGGTGTTTGAATCCATGAGTTTCAAAAATAGGATAAGTGCCTCAATTAATCACTACTGTTTGCCATCTCCCTTTTTTCTGCGGTAATAAAATATTACAGCAAATAGCAAAGCCATTATAAAATACAAATAGCCCTTATCCTTCAATACATGCTCAAAAATACTGATGTAAATACCAACCAGAAATGATGCAATTGCCAGAACAAGCCAGTTATAGAAAATAATACGTTTCATTGTTTCTTTAAGCTAACGGTTCCTCTGATTTTAAAAATCTTATATTCGGTAAACTCTGTGTTGGATTCAAGGCCATCGCCTAAAATAATTTGCTCCGGTGTTGTGATGCGTATAAATTTATCGGTATAAATTTTTTGGGTACTTTCATCCCAAGTCAATAATTCTGTTCTCAAGGTATCTCCTTTATTGTTAACTAAAATAACATCATCGCTTGCCACCATTTTTCGCTCACGATCTTGGCGGATTGCATACTTTGATTTAAGATAGCTTTCTACTTTTTTATTCTTGTTCAAAAAGTAGGCCGTCATGCCTTGCTTCATTACTGTTTCATTCCTTTCTTCATTGGCATATCTTTCCATAACCGGAGCAAAAATTTTGGCCTTGATATAGCCTGAATCCGTGTAGTGAATAACCATATTCTTACCTGTTTCCAGAGGCATGTTTCGTCTGTCGGTCATAACTTTAACCTTGTCCGCATCATCCATACTGCAGGATATTGCAAGGATAGTCAGCACTGCATATAGCACATGTTTAATCATACTTATAGCGTGTAAACCATTTATCACTTACAGAAATACCAAGGGTAAAGCGAAAATACTCTTCTTGAATAAGCCCGGCTTTGGTGGTTCCGCGCATAAGGTATTCAAAACCCAGATTTAGTTTATTTTTGGTTTTTCCCAGGGGTAGTCCAAGTCCAACGGATAGTCCTAAGTTGCCAATATTTTCTCCATCAATTTTGAGGCTGCCATAGTCGTATCTTATACCTGCACGGTATTCCACCCTGCTGAAATAATTTTTAAAGTCGAGATAATTCGGAACCCAATAACCACCTGCATTTATGCCAAACGAGTTAAACAAAGAATCGCTTGAACCAAAAATACGATAGTCGCTCCATTGTGTAAAATTTGCTTCTGCACCTGCAAACCATTTGTCTTTTTTTTGTAGGCCAATTCCTAACCCATAAGAGGCCGGTAATACAATATCGCCTGAAATATTGTTTTGGTAATCAATGGTATCAACCACACCAATCAACCCACCAATACCCATCGACTTTGCAAAAAATTCACGTTTTGCGCTCATATTGCTTTGCTGAGTCATGCTGCCGCCAATAATTACGCGGTAGTTGGTATCTTTTAGGTTATGCTGATACTGAAAGCTGTATTGAAACTGAAAATCTCCTGCAATAATTCTATTCTGATTTTCCAGATTAAACCGCTTGTATTGAGCCGGAATAATAAGTGATTGCATATTCTCCAGCGTACCGAAAATATAAGAGGCCTGCACACCTGCAGAAAAGCCTTTAAACAGAGCAATGCCAGTTCCACCATAAAAACGCGTTAACCCACCAACACCTTTTTGTTTGATGGTGGCAGAGTAATCGCTGAATACCGCTTGGCTGCTCACATCATAGCCGGTATTGCTGTAAGGGTCCAATCCAAATCCAAAACCCCATTTAAGTTTGTAGGAAACAGGAAATGCCAGCCTAAAATAGCTAAAGGAATAACTCTCTGCAGGCGATGATGTTGCGGCAGTGCTTAAAGTACCGCTGCTGTATTCAGCACCAGCTTCAATAACTGTTTGCAGGAGGTTTCCATAAGAAGCAGGGTTGGTTGCGGTTATTTCAAAGGGGTTATTTAATGTTAAACTAAGCTGGCCCATGCCTGCTTGTTTAACGGTGCCACCAAAATGAAGTTCTCCAATGCCAAATGCTGAATAAGGCGAACGTGTAAAATTTTGTGACATTGCCGCAAAAGCCAAAAATTGTGCAAGCAAAAATAGCCTGAGGGCTTTACTTAACATTGAAATAAAGTATTTGGTTTAATCCTTCCAACACAAGATTGGGGGCAACAAATATGTTGTTTTTTAGCTGTTTCTGCAAAATGCCTGCATCACCACCGCAAAGCAGGATTTGTAATCCGCTGTAACGTTGTTCATAGCGACCTATGCGTCCGTTTATTTCATCTGCCAGGCCAAAGTAGGCTCCGGCAAGCAGGCAGTCTGCG
>JBIIGU010000092.1:0-5159 GCA_044236275.1 Bacteroidia bacterium
AAGCACAACAGCAGCTATACCCAGCGCACCCGTGGTCATAAGTGCATGATTGTTTTTTGCACCTTGAAAAAAATTGGTGAAAGATACCTGTTTGCTAGCTTCATTATAAAGATTGCCGGCATAAGTTTTTAGTTTGAATTTAGCCTGTTGCAATTCGTTGGTATCTATACCTGCACCACGAAGTAAATCGTAAGCGCAAACAAAATCAATTATTTGCTTGGAGTTCCATTGCCATTCAATATAGTTAGATGGGCTATCCGTGCCAAACTGGTTAATAAAAGTATTGATCTCTTCCATCAATATTTTACTCTTATTTTTTAGATTTACTCTTTCTGTTGAAGTGAGCGGAGTAGTGCTGCCTGCGGTAGGCTTTACATTAAGCAAAACAAAGAATGCTGCATTTTTTGCTAGAGTTGCACGCTGTCCCCGCTCTCCGCTTGATGTATTTCCTGAAGGAGGTGCTTGCAGCGTTCTAATATATAATTCATTCAATAAATCGTTGTTTACTCCAGCGGCAAGTGCTGTTTTAAGTGAGGCTAGCTGATTTTTATTCACAAGGGTTCTCGGATAATCATAATTGGCATTTGGAGGATTCCATGGCTCCGGTACACTTTGACCAAATTGGCGCTTAGCTACAAAACTTAAAATTAGCAAAAAGAAGATAGCAACTTTATTCATATACCCCATTATATTGCTATCGAAAATACAAAATTCCGATTAATAATTTCACGCATTTTTATTCATGCTAAAAAACAAAGCAGGTTTTATCTCATTTATTCTTTTGCTCTTGCTAGGTATTTTGCTTTTCTGGTTGTCATTTCACCAGATTAAATTGTATGATATCTTTACCGTTTTAAGCAAAGGCAATTACGCAATAGCAATACCCGTTTTTGCCATCTCTCTATTAGGCTATTGGTTTCGTATTAAAAGGTGGCAGCTTATGCTACAGGCTATTCAGCTTAAGGCCCCCTCCAATCAACTATTTGCGTCTCTTTGTGTAGGCTATTTGGTAAATTATGCTTTCCCAAGATTGGGTGAAATAACTCGTTGTTTGCTATTAAAGCGCACTGCCCGATTACCTGTTGACAAAACATTGATAACCATTATTGCCGAAAGAACTATAGATACGTTATGCCTATTGTTTTTGTTGTTGGTGGCTTGGGCAGCTTATGCAGATTTAGCCTCTGATTTTTTTATAAGACAAATTTGGACCCCCTTGGCTCATAAGTTTAGCAGCTCCATCAATCTCTTCATTTTTATTGGTGTTGCTTTTGTTTTGCTTGCGCTAATAATTTGGAGGCTCACTAAAATTTCAGGTAATAAAATTGCAAGAAAGTTGGAGGAATGGAAGCTAACTTTTCTAAATATACTCAAGATTGAGCAAAAGTTCATGTTTTTCTTATATACCATTTGCATTTGGTGCTGCTATCTTTTAATGACTTTTTTGTGGTTTTTCATCTTTGATGAAAGCAGCTATCTGCATCTTTCAGATGCATTTCTGGTAATGATTATTGGAAGCATAGGACGTAGTATACCAATACAAGGCGGAGGGATTGGTGCATACCACTTCTTAGTAAGTCAGAGTTTGTTGCTTTTTGGAATACCCTTGCTCACCGGAAATGCATTGGCCTTAGTTATACATGGCGCGCAAAGCATACTAACGTTTATAACAGGGATTATTTGCTACCTTTGGATCCTTGTTACATTTAAACATAAAGCTTAAAAGTAAATGAAAAACTCTTTTTTAAGGCATAGTATAATATTTCCACTTTTTTTATCTGTCGTTTTCAGCGCCAAGTCTCAAGTGCCTAAAATGGGAGTAGATTCTCTTTTAGATGTGGCTTGCTGGAATGTGGAGTGGTTTGGCAATACATCTAATGGCCCAACCAATGAAACCTTGCAATTTGATAATGTGAAACAGGTGCTACTCAATACAGATTTTGATGTATGGGGTTTGTGTGAGGTTTCTGATTTTTCTACCTATTTGAATTTGCAGAGCCAGCTACCCAAATACCAGTCGGTACTCGCATCCTACAGCCAAACGCAGAAAACAGCTCTGTTTTACAAAAAGGATATGTTTGATTTGATTAGTTTTCAGCATGTGTTATCGGAAAGTGTATACAATTATAATTTAGCAGGCCGTCCGCCTCTTGAAGTTATTTTGAAAACTAAAAACAGGCCCGTAATTGATACCATTTGCTTTTTGGTGGTGCACCTGAAAGCTATGGCAGACCAGGATTCATACGATCGAAGAAAAAATGCATCCATAGCCATCAAAAATGATTATTTGGATAAGACCCGGAAACAAATGAAAATAATTATGTTGGGTGATTGGAATGATGACCTGGATTTATCGACTTTTAGCAATCAGCCTTCTCCGTTCCTGAATTTTGTGCAGGATACCAACTACTTTTTTACTACCAAACTTTTGAGTGAGGCAGGTAAAAAAACCTACGCATTTATTGAAGGGTCTTTTATAGACCATATTATGATTAATCGCCAATTGAAGAGCATGTACATGCCGGCTTCAACCAAAGTGCTTGATATGATGCCTTCCTATATTAGTAACTTTTCCAACAACACTTCAGATCATTATCCGGTTGTCAGCTACTTTAACCTCAACAGACCTGCTGTTTTACCAACTTCTTTGCCAGAATTAGATTCTGATATACCCACTTTCACCTATGATGCTCAAGGCCATCATTTGCTTATTGAAACGCATACACCTATGCTGATTACTATTTACGATATTTCTGGTAAACAGATTATCCATAAACAGTTTCCTGAAAGCGGCTTGTATCTTCAGCCTATTTCGGATTTTATTCCGGGGTTCTATATCATGCAATGGCAAACCGCAGGACAAAAAGGTATAGCCAAATTTATCAGATAAAAGGCCTTGCTATTCATTTTATTGATTTAAATAACAATAAATCAAATTGTTATGAAATTATGAAAGTGCCTCGAGCTTTTGTTTTCATTCATCTCAAAAAATTTGTTTTTAACATGGATAGGCATATCTTTGCCGTCCTTTAAATTTAAATAATTAAATAACATGTTTGCAATAGTTGACATTGCTGGCCAACAGTTCAAAGTAGAAAAAGACCAAACGGTTTATGTGCACAGACTGCCACATGCCGAAGGCGCCAGCGTTGAACTGAACAAAGTGTTGTTGGTAAACAACAACGGATCAATCAAAGTAGGTGTACCTACCGTAACAGGAGCCAACGTAAAGGCTAAAGTGCTTACCCACTTAAAAGGCGATAAGGTTATCGTTTTTAAGAAAAAGCGCAGAAAAGGTTACAGGAAGAAAAACGGTCATCGTCAGTCTTTTACTAAAATTCAGATAGAAGCGATAAACGCTTAATTGTTAAACCGAAGAAATAATTACTCAATACAATGGCACATAAGAAAGGTGTAGGTAGTTCCAAGAACGGTCGCGAGTCGCACAGTAAGCGTCTTGGCGTAAAAATTTATGGCGGTCAATTTGCCAAAGCAGGCAATATTATTGTTCGTCAGCGTGGCACAAAACATCATGCAGGTGATAATGTAGGTATTGGTAAAGACCATACTTTATTTGCACTTATTGATGGAACGGTTGTTTTTAAGAAAAAAGCAGACGACCGCTCATTTGTTTCCATTGAGCCAACAGCTCAGGCATAATCGAATGGATGCTTTCGGTCCCTGAAAGTAAAAAAGGGGCAGCTTAACCGCGTATTACCTTACCAGTAATATGCGGTTTTTTATTGCACAGATGTAAGGTATTTCATGTTATAAGCTATCAGTTAATTCAATTCCTTACAGAGAATTGTAGTCAATACTCAGTAATTAAAATTGAACTGACAGAAAAATTCTAAAAGCTTGATTGCTCAAATCCAATCGCCAGCCGTTGGTTTGGTCTGTTACAGATCCGCTAGCATTAAGGCGTTCCACACCAAGATTATCAGTTATAAAAGACTTGCTCACTTCATCGCTTGAGCTTAAATATCTGCAAATGGGTAATGCAGCTTCTGCAGATATAGAAAGATGAGGCAACATTTGCATGGTTAAGCCTAAAACCGGGCTTAAATTGAATTGTTGAAAGATGTTTTCAAGGTCCTTTTCCTCTCTAAGATTACCGAATCCGTTTGGCATTTTTGTGGTGATATCTTTTTGCTCATATAAAGTCTCATAACCCACATCAATTCCCTTGTATAAAAACCATTTCTCCTGCACAAAAAATCTTTTCTGAACACCAATAGATAATCTTGCTCCGGTTAGGTTATAATAGGTGTGTTTGTGCGATACTGCCGTTGCCCCGGTTGTAGTTTTTGTTTCTGTAACATCAGATGAAAAGCCATTATCCAAAAATGCACCTGCTAAAACCCGAATAGCCAAATTTGCTCTTTTGTATCTGTAAATTGCTGCAGTTGAAGGTTTGGTCTGAAGTATTGCTAGGGTATTAAAACCTATTTCATGCCTTTGTGTGCTTTGGCTTTTGCTATAATGACAAAGGGCTGATAGCAGTATTAGTAGAACTAATTTTGGCATTAAAATAAATTTTTCTTCCGGAAAAAGAGAACGCCAATGCTCGAAAGAATGAGCGCAATAAGCATCACAATCCAAAAAGCATTCTCGTGGTTTTGAAAGGGTAATTTTACATTCATACCATATAAACTTGCTACCAGAATTGGTAATGAGAGGATAATGGTTACGGATGTTAGAAAGCGGATGGTAATATTCAAATTGTTGGAAATGATGGATGAATGTGCACCCATCATATTGCCTAGAATATTGCTGTAAATATTAGCCATTTCAATGGCTTGCCTGGTTTCGGTAATTACATCTTCAATCAGCTCTTTTTCCTCTTCACGGTCTAGGGCAGGCAAACTCAGTCTTTGTAGCCTGAACATCATCAATTCATTTGATTTTAATGAAGTGGTGAAGTATACAAGACTTTTCTCAAAATTGAGCAGCTGAAGCAACTCCTTGTTTCTGGTAGAACGGTGCAGCATCACCTGTATCTCATCTGCTTTATTATTGATATTTTTTAGATAGCGCAGATAAAGAATGGAGCTTTTTAGGAAGAGCTGCATTACAAAGCGCTCTCTTTTATCGGTGAAGAAACCTCTCACCCTTGATTCCATAAAAGATTGTATCACTTCGGTGGGTTTGCTGCATAT
>JBIIGU010000009.1:0-11042 GCA_044236275.1 Bacteroidia bacterium
GAAGAAAAAAATTAGCGGGGGGCCCATTACATACCCAGGTTAGCCATTTTATAGATTTGTTGGTTTGGTGGTTTGGCGATATTGAAAATGCTAAAACACAAATTGAAACCAAGAACCATGATATTGAGATTGAAGACTGCGGTCAATCTTTGGTTACCTTCAATTCTGGAGTTATGGGCTCAATTGCATGGACTACCTGCGTTTATAATAAAAATTATGAAGGCAGCATAACCATTATTGGTGAAAACGGAACAATTAAAATTGGCGGCCAATACTTAAATAAAATTGAATTCTGGGATGTGAAATCATATCCACTTCCGGAGGAAATAGAGTTTAATGATAAGCCAAATGCCTATGGCAAATACCAAGGCACAAGTTCCAACCACGACAAAGTGGTACATGATGTGGTTGCGGAATTGTTGAATGAAAGACATAATGTAGTAGAGGGTGACGAGGGAATGAAAACAATAGAGGCCATTGAAAAAATTTACGATAGGGCATGAATCGCATTGAGAATACAGCATTTATAGACAGCGGGGTTGAGCTGGGAGATAACAATTATATTGGCCATTATGCTGTAATTAAAAAAGGAACAATCATTGGTAACAATAATTTTATTGGCTCGCATACTGTAATTGGCGAACTCTGCCAGCATAGTTTTAAGAAACATGAAATAAACGGCTTTTCTGAAGAGGAGTCGCATAAAAGGGAGGTTATTATTGGGTCCAATAATGTAATTAGAGAATTTACAACTGTTCACATGCCAACTTCTACTGCTTTTACTAAGATTGCTGATCATTGTTATATTATGGCCTATAACCATATTTCCCATGATACAATTATTCATGATAACGTGATCTTATCCAATAATACACAGATAGGCGGACATACAAATATTTTGTCTTATGCCAATATTGGCTTATCAAGCATTATACACCAAAGAAGCACAATTGGCAGTTTTTCCATGGTTGGCATGGGGTCTATCATAAACAAAGACATTCCACCGTTTCTTACAGCATATGGCACGCCTATAAAGAGCGCAAATAAGATTAATGAATGGGGATTAAAAAGATATGGCCATGAAAATGCTATTCAGGGAATAATTAGCCACTATACCCAAAAGGCGGCAGCTGAATTAACAGACTATGTTAAACAACAACTGGAGCTTTTTAATAAACTAAGTAAAAGAGCCCATATAGAAATTTTATTGGAAGAATAACATGCACGTACCTTTTGTTGATTTAAAACTTCAATACCATAGTATTCAAAAAGAAATTGATAAAGGCATTCAATCCGTTATTGACGAAACAGCTTTTATCAGCGGAAAGTATGCCACCACTTTTGAGGAAGCGTTTGCGCAGTTTCTGGGAATTAACCATGTAATAGCATGTGCCAATGGCACAGATTCTCTCGAGATATTACTCAAAGCTTATCAGATTGGCGCAGGAGATGAGGTAATTGTTCCTGCCAACAGTTGGATCTCTACCTCAGAGAGTGTAACCACTGTTGGGGCAAAAGTTGTTTTTGTTGATTCCCAACCATCCCATTATACCATTGATGTAACGAAGATAGTTGAGAAAATTACCCCTAGAACAAAGGCAATCATACCTGTGCATTTGTATGGATGTCCGGCAGATATGGATGTCATTATGCAAATAGCAGCTCAACACAAACTAATAGTAATTGAGGATTGTGCGCAGGCACATGGTGCCACATACAAAGGAAAAACCATAGGCACCATTGGTCACGCCTCTTCGTTTAGTTTTTATCCGGGAAAAAATTTAGGTGCTTATGGCGATGCCGGAGGCATTGCAACCAATGATGAAGCCATAGCAACCATGGCAAGGATGATTGCAAATCATGGACGTCTAGGCAAACACGACCATGGCATAGAAGGAAGAAACAGCCGAATGGATGGCATACAAGCAGCCATTCTTTCAGCCAAACTACCCCACCTTGAACAATGGACACAAGCTCGTATAAAGCATGCAGAGCGCTATCTGTTAAATTTGACAAGTTCAGGCATACAATTGCCTGTTATACCCGATACAGGCCGCCACGTATTTCATTTATTTGTGGTGCAAGTATCAAACAGGGAAATGGTGCAACAGAGATTAAAGGAAATGGGTATAGAAACAGGCATTCATTATCCTATTGCCCTGCCGCTCCTTAAAGCTTATAAATATTTGGGGCATCAACCCAAGGATTTCCCCGTTGCATCAGGGCAGATGGATAAATTATTATCCTTGCCCATGTATGCAGAATTAACCAATGATCAAATAGATTTTGTTTCAGAAAAGTTAATTGAGGTCTTGTCTCAATTAACTTGATCTAACTGGAAAACACTTGCAAATTCATCACCGAAGGCAGAGGTCTGTTTTTGTTTGAATCCATGACGGGCAAGCAGTTTTGATAATGACTTTGCAGAAAAAAGCTGGGTGTGATGCGGTGGCATATAGCCCCACCAATTTATTCCGCCCCGCACAGCAGTTGCACACATTAAATTAGGTGTAACAAACATTATTTTTCCTGAGGGATTCAAATTATTCTTAATGCTTTTAATAAAGCCATCAAGGTCCCAGATATGCTCAATAACATCACTGCAAAAAATCAAATCAAATGAGCCATGTTTCTTGTTTTCTGATAATGGTTCTTCAATCAGATTTAAATTTGGATATCTGCTCCTACAAGCAGCGGCATAGGTTTGATTAATTTCGCAGCCCCATACTTCACTATCCAAGTAGATTTTTCGCATAACTTCTGCAAATGTTCCCCGGTTACATCCCAAATCAAGTATTTTACTTGCAGGCGAGATAAAGGGTTTCATTTCGTTAATAAGCCATTTGTAATGCCCTTCAATGGTGCTCAGGTTTTCATTCTCTGATAAAATATGCTGAATAAGCTCGAGATTTACAGTTACCTGTGTTTGTTTTTCGTATGAACTTAATACCCGCTCATTTACCAAAGAATTATTTTCTATCATCTCTGCAAACCCTTTCTTGGTAGCACTTTGAAAAGAAAACAAACACTCTTCGCAAAATTCATACGGAAAGCACTGATGCAAAAAGTCGCGGTGTACTATTTTATATAAATCGCTAACGCTACCGTTCCACTTGTTTAAAAAAGTCTCAGAATAAGGAATATCTGCTAAGTGAAAAACCCTTCCGCCTTTGCAAGCGGGGCAAACGTTTACTGTTCTTATCATGTCAAGCGCCACAATATTCTTATGCTGTCTGAGTTTATTTCTGTGATGATCAACCCACTTTCTTAACTTATTAAAAACAAAAAAAGCAATCTTGGAGCTTGAAATATTCATATGGCAAATATGCTACAACAATCAAACATATTATTAATTTGCAAAAAATTATGGCTGATACCACGCTGGCAATAAAAACAATTAAAAACTCTATACTCAATCTAGTAAGTTTTTTGGTTGGTTTAGCTATTAATTTTTACTTACTGCGTTATGTTGTAGCACAAATCGGAATTGATTCCTATGGTATTTCTGGATTGTTATTGGTAATTGTTCAGCCATTAACGCTTGCCAATCTTGGATTTGGAGAGGCAACAACCAAATATGTATCTGAGTTTATTCATCTTGGAGATTATGCAAGCGCAGCATCATACATCCGCACAACTTTCTTTATGAATTTGGTTGTTGGTTTAATAGGTTTTATGCTCATTTTTTTTGGTGGTCAATACATCTTTTTTTTATTTTTTGGCGATAATATCAGGCCGGAGTTAAATGAAATAATATCAGTTAGCATTAGGTTGGTTGCATTTGGATGGCTTGCTAATCAATGTTCTGCATCTTTTATGGGTATCCCGGTGGCGCTGCAGCGCTTCCAAATGGTTGCCACAGGCAATATTCTATCGCTTATAACCACAGCTATTCTTACCTATATTATCTTACAATATGAAGCTAACTTATTTGGCTATACCCTTGGTACTATTGGAGGACAAATCTGTACGTTTTTATACTGGCTCATTATTGCCAAAAAGCTGCTGCCTTCAGTTAACTTATCGCCTAAAATTCATAAGGAGGCTTGGAGAAATTCTTTTCATTATGGAGGGTGGCAAACTCTTGCACAAATAGGAGGTATTCTTACCCAGCAGGCAGAGCGCTTTATATTAGGGCTTTATCTTACAGCCGCTTCGGTTGGCATTTATAATGTTGCACAAAACATAGAAAGCAAAATTTACTCAATTGTATATAAATTATCTGAAGTGCTTTTTCCAACATTTAGTGCATTATCAAACGATTCTTACGAAAGAAAGGCAAATATTCTCATCAAATCCAGCTGGATACTGACAACCCTTGCCGTTTGTTTGCTCTGCTCTATAATACCTGTGGCACATCCGCTAATTAATTTATGGATGAAGAATGTAATGATAGCTAATGATGGCGAAATATTATTACAGACAATGTGTGTAGCCGGAGCAATTGGATCAGCAACAAGTGCAGGATATTTCTTTTTACTGGGTGTAGGCAAAACCCAAAAGATAACCTACATATCAGTAATTTCCGGGGTGGTAAATGTGGCTGCAGCAATGTTCATTATTCCTAAGTATGGTTTGAAGGGTGCAGGTTTTAGCGTGCTTCTTGCTGCTCTCTCACAGCTAATTAGTATTTCAAGGGTAATGCACACAGCAGTAAAGAACACGATACCTCTATCTGCAGTAATTAGTGCTGTTGTGGTACCAATTTTAATTGGCATTTCCTGGGCATCTCTTTATACTTTCTTTCAGCCATATTTAATTCAAGGCTGGATAGATTTACTGTTGGTATATCTATTTATGATTGTGAGCTCGTCAATGCTCATCTTTTTAATTACACGTTTGCTGCCATACGGTAAAGAACACGAAGAGCTCTTCTTTAAGCTCTTTGCACACGTTGCAAATAAAATTAAACAACTAAAATAAATGTGTGGCATTGCAGGCATATGGAATTTTAACGGGTTGCAGGTAGCAGAAGAAAGCATTATTCGCTTCACCGATAGCCTAAAACACCGTGGTCCGGATGGCAGAGGGATATGGCTTAATGAAAACAAGAATCTTGCTCTTGGCCACAGACGCCTTGCCATTATTGATTTGAGCAGAGAAGGCGACCAGCCTATGCACTATGCAGATAACAGGTATCATATTGTATACAATGGCGAGATTTTTAATTTTATTGAAATAAAGGAAGAGCTTGTTGCAAAGGGCTACCATTTTAAAACCAATGGTGATACAGAGGTGATAATGGCGGCATATCATGAATGGAAAGAGCATATGTTACATAAGTTTAATGGCATGTGGGCACTATGCTTATTTGATAGCCAAAACAACACTTGTTTTATAGCCAGAGACCGCTTTGGCATTAAACCCTTTCATTTTTTATTAAGCAGCCAACAGTTTGCTTTTGCATCAGAGCTTAAAGCATTTAAGCACCTGGACGGATATACACCTGCTGTAGACGAAACAAGCGCCATTCAGTTTTTAAAAACAGGATTTGGAGTAGAGTCTTCCGCTAAAACAATGTTCAGAAATGTACATAAACTTCAAGCGGGCAATTGCGCATGGATAACAAACGGAACGATTAAAATTAAACGCTGGTGGAATACTGCAGAACACCTGCAAGCTGTTCCGTCAGATTTGGCATCGCAAGCAAACCGTTTCAGAGAACTTTTTTTTGATGCAGTGAAACTGCGCATGCGCAGTGATGTATCGGTTGGCTCAAGTTTAAGTGGTGGGTTCGATTCAAGTGCGGTTGTTTCTGCCATCGCACAAATGGGTGCACAACAAGGCGCTGAAAGAATGGCAGCAAATTGGCAGCAAACTTTTGTTGCAACATTTCCGGGAAAGAGCAATGATGAGCGGCCGCAAGCGGAAGAGGTTGTAGCATATAATCAGGTAAAAGGGCATTTTTTTGAAGTGAAAGAAGAAGAGTCGCTAGAGATGATGGACCGTGTATTGTATGATTTTGACGATGTGTATGTAGGCATTCCCATTGCTCCTTGGCTAATTTATAGAGAGCTTAGAAGAAATAATATTGTAGTGTCACTAGATGGCCATGGTGCTGATGAATTGATGGGCGGTTACTTGCATGCCGATGGTGCATTTTTAAGCAATGCGCCTTCATGGATTGGTGGTGCGCACGAAAACTTAAACTTGCTAAATGCATACCAACAATATATTGGTAAAAGCCCCTACACAGGATTCGCTGAGGCATTTAAAAATACTTTACCTGCCCAGCTAAACTATCACCCGGATTTTGCTCCATATCGTCAATTAATCAAAACACTTAAGTCTTGGAAAGACCAATGGTCTGCCTCGTTCTGGCAATCTTTTATTCATAAGGATGTCTATCAAGTAAACGATGGTTTCCCAATAACGGAGGAGGCCCCACAAGATATGGATGAAACTAACCGTAAATTATATCAATTGTTTCATGCAGATGTGCTACCTACCATTTTACGAAATTTTGATAGAATGAGCATGGCAAATGGTATTGAAGTAAGAATGCCTTTTATGGATTGGCGTTTGGTGGCATATACTTTTTCTTTACCCGGTAGCAGTAAGATACAAAACGGCTACACCAAATTAATTGCCCGAGAGGCAATGAAAGGATATATGCCGGAAAGCATTCGCGCTTCTCGTGTAAAAGTTGGATTTAACGCACCCATGCCTGAATGGTTTAATGGGCCCGTTTTCCCTTGGCTAATGGAGCAGCTAAATAAACCAAGTCCGTTTATCAATCATCAGGCACTTAAGCAGGAGGCAGAAAAACGTTACAAAAACAAAGCATGGGACTGGAATAGCACAGGTAATTTCTGGAAATATGTGCATTACCTCTGGTTTGAAAATAATTTTATAAAAAGTGGGCAAGGTTAAATTATTTAAGGTGGCCTCATTTTATCCGGAGTATCTGGAAAGGCTATACAAGCAAGAGGAGGGACTTGCCTTTAAGCCCTATGCTTGGCAGTATGCTAAAATGATGGAACAAGGCATTGGCTGGGCTGATTACTGGAAGATAAATCTGGAAAAAACAGGGCAATTTGATGTAGAACTTGTAATCATTAATAATGAGTTTGCACAAAAAAAATGGGCACAAGAGAACAATGTAAATTTTAATAATGATAACTGGCTTGAAGATATTTTTCTGGAACAGATTAAGGCATTTTCCCCCGAAATACTCTTTGCCAACGATTACGTTTATGTAAATGTTGATATTAGAAAGAAAGCAAGAAAAATTTGCCCGGGTATTAAAAAAGTAATTGGTTGGGATGGAATTGGTATGTGTGATGCCAAGCGCTTTGAAGGCTGCGATTTGATGCTTTCCTGCGGAGAACATTTTCTTCAATATTATCATTCTAAGGGATTTAAAACACACCTCTTTCAATTCGCCTTCGAAAAATCATTGCTAAACAAACTTGATACAACTGAAAAAAAATATGAAATAAGCTTTGTTGGCTCGCTTACCTTAAGAAATAACGGCCATCACAACCGATTAAAGGTTTTGGGAGAAGTGGCGCGTAAACAAAAAGTAGATTATTGGCTTGCTTCTTTTGATGACAACAAACCATATCTTCTAAAAAACATTTTATTGAAACTAAAGCAAGGAAAGATACAGGATGTTAGAGATATATTAAACTTATGGCGTATTAATAAAGGTAATTTGTTTGGGCTGGAAATGTATCAGGCACTTGCTTACTCTCACATAACGCTAAATTCCCACATCGATTCAGCCCAGAGCTTTGGAGGCAATATTAGGCTCTGGGAAGCAACAGGTGTAGGGGCGTGCCTAGTTACCGATTGGAAACAGAATATGGATACGTTGTTTGTTCCGAATGAAGAGGTGGTGGTTTATAAAACACCGGAAGAATGTGCAGACAAAGTACAATATTTATTAAATAATCCGGAAAAGATGAAGGCTATTGCCCAAGCGGGGCAAAGAAGAACTCTAACAGAATATACCTATGAGAAGCGCTTAATTGATATTATTCCTGTGTTACTAGATTAAGCGAGCCATTTCGATTATACGTCTGCCAAACTCAGCCATCAGCACGATGTTTTCTTCAAATGCAGTTTTTTCTTTTTGTGTATCAGGTCCGGGTTTCAGTTCGTTCAGATGTTTTTCTATAAGGGCTGCGAGCTCATCTGCATCTTGCTGTTTAAAATACCACGTATATGGAGGGTTTTGTTCCACATGAACAGGAAAATTGCTAAGAAATATTGGTTTGCCCAATGATCGGCCATCCTCTACAACCGTGCTCCATCCTTCAAACAATGAGGGTTGTATGATTGCAAGGCTTCGTCTGATGAGTTGAATCTGATCTTTGCGAGAGATAAAACCCAGCACAATAAACTGCTCGCTTACCCCTAACTCTTTTGCTTTTTTTAGCAGGCCGGGATAATAATCTGGGTTTCTGAAATCCTCAGTTGCACCAGTACAAACAACATGAATAATAATGCCCTTTTGCTTGAGTTTATAAATAGCTTCAATAATAGTAGGGTGATCTTTGTGTTTCCAAAATTGGTTGCAAACCATAAAGAACGCATCAGGCAATTTATACTTCGTTTGTGTTTCAGCAGGGTTGTCATTAAGCCAATCTTCATTAGCATTGCTTACAAAGCGCAGTAAAAATTCATTGCCTTTATGCTGAGGAAAAAACTTCAGATAATCATCCATGGCATTTTTACTGCTAAAAGCCAAAACAGGAGATTGAGCCGCCAGGTAGGCGTTTCGAGACTCTCTGCTTTCGTATTCTTCTTTAGAAAAAAGTTGAGGTAAATAGCGATACTGAAAATCCGGAATCCAACCACCCCACTTAAAAATCCAGTTGTGCGGAAGGTTGCCCCCGGGGTAGTAAAAGTCAATTTTTCGGAAATTAAAAATACTTATTCTGCAGAATGCAGGGAGCATTTTTAATATCTTATAAAATGCCAGGTGGTAGAAAGTTTCCTTATAGATATAATCAACCTTGTGTTTTATTTCATCCGGTATATCTTTCAGATTACGTGTGGCAATGCTTAGTTTAATCTCGTTACGCTCTTTGGCAGGTAATTTGGATAATGCATGAATGATATTAAAAATATAAATATTACCTGCATGCCAGTTAGGGTCGGCAATGAGATTTAAACAGATATGTAATTTTTTTTGAGACATTATCTTAAGCGCTTCTCCTTATCAAAGGCATAAGCATATGCCAGTCCTTCCTGAACGCTGTATTTGGGTTCCCAGCCTGTTGCCGCTTTTGTTTTTTGCATGGATGCTTGCTGTTTAAGGCGATCAACTTTTCTCATGCGTGCCGCAGATTGGATAATTTCTATGGGTTTATCCTGAGCTATTCCAAGCATTTCCACAATTTCTTTCACATTATACTCATCTTCTCTTCCCATATTAAACACATCAAAGGGCTTATCAGATTTAATCTTACTTAAAGCATATAAACCCGCTGAGGTGTCTCTTGCATCAATATAGCTTCTTCTGGGCTCAAGATTTCCCAGCTCTATAGCGCTTTTTCCGCCAAGTAGCTGCTCAACAATTTCAGGAACAAGATGCGCGTTGGTTTCTCGTCCGCCAATGGTGTTGAATATCCGTGCTACCAAAGCCTGTTTTCCGAACTTATTTGCCCACAATCGCATCAGGTATTCACCACTTAACTTTGATACGCTATAAATATCGTAGGGTATTGTTGGTGTTTGGTTTTCTAGCAGCGGTGTGTCAACTATATCATATACTGCACCACTAGATGCAAATACTATTTTTTTTAATGTGGCGCAGGCTGCAGCTGCATTTAAAACATGTTGTGTGCCTTCAATATTTATTTTTAAAGCTTCATCAGGTTTGTTTTCACAGGTTGGTATATGATGCAACGCGGCTAAATGAAAAATAATTTCAGGCTCAAATTCTTTTATCTGTTTATTAACGAATTCTTTATCCGTAATATCTCCCTCAGCAATAGATAGCAGATTATTTTCAACAGGTAAAAATTGTTTTTTGCCATAGGAAAAATTGTCCAACACCAACACCTTATGACCATCGGCCAGCAATAGATCAACAAGATGTGAACCAATAAAACCGGCCCCACCGGTTACAATTATTTTTTGCATACTTATTTTGTTGCTATAAATGAATAAAGCCTTCCGGGTTGTTTAAACCTTAACGCTTTAAGGTATGTTAATATGCTAAACAAATTTTTGTTTCCAACTATAACTTTAGCAAAAAAATTCCCGGTAACACTGGAAACAGATTCAGCAAAGCGATTTTTAAGTTGTACTTCTGTGAGGGGAGCGTAATTAATAACGGATGCATACGGATGTAAAACGTTTGTTACCAGAAGTCCGGCACTTTTTATAGCTCCTAAATATTCTCTTAATGTAAATGCATGCTCACCGCCATATTGGTTATGAAGCGGATGCAGAGCAAGAAAAACAGCTAAATCAGATTCTTTGCTTAAAACATGCTCACGCGTGGCAATAAATAAACCACCGGGTTTTAGCACACGTGCAGCCTCTTTGCAAAATTGCGTAAGGTTATGAGCATGATGCAAAACCTGCCTTGCATAAACAACATCAAAACAATTAGATTCAAAAGGCAATTTTTCTCCAAAAGATTCTTCAACCCGGATGGGTAGGTTACAATCAGATGCAATTTTTTTAATGGCACCAGAGCCAATATCATTGCTTGTATCAGGCTCCAATGCGGTTACCTGCAATCCTTTTTTGGCAAATGCATAGGATGCAATACCGCGTCCGGCACCAATATCCAAAAGCGTCTTGGCGCTAGTCGGTATAAGCTTAATAAGCGCCTTAAACTCATCGCTCTGATAGAAGCGCTCAACGGACGCAAAAATATCTTCATCAAAGTAGTTATCTAAAATGCTTTGATGGTTTTCGGGTTTGCTTCGCAATTGTTTTACAGCCTCTTCCCACGTCATGGTATCACTGTTTAATAAATGTTATGCAGCACACACACCGGCAGTGTGCAGCACCATCGTTGCTTTTACCTTTGCCTGTATGTGGATTAAATGAAACAAAGTTTTTGCAGGACTCTGCAG
>JBIIGU010000079.1:0-5436 GCA_044236275.1 Bacteroidia bacterium
GCCAAATACTCATCCTTAAAGCTGCCGTATTTTTGCATCTCAAACGCTATCCGATTTACCATTTCTGCATCAAACTGCTGAAAAAAACCATGATTTTCGAATTTGCCGTAAGGGAAGGTTAACAATAACTGCCCTCCTGGCTTAAGCACCCTAAGCAGCTCTTCAACCACTTTTAAATATTCATAACTTTTAACAGCGTCATTTTCGTTTTTTTTCAGTTCATATCCATAAATGCTATTATCCATATCAACATGCTCAATGGTAGATTGGCAAACCACCTGATTAAAATAAGCCGAGGGGAAAGGCATTTTTCTCAAATCACCATAAACGTAAGAAACGCGTTTTTGACAAAAATTATTCGGCTCAGGGTAGTAGGTAAAAATGGTTAATGTTTCATCAGCCAAATCGGGATGAGAAATAATTTCGGGAAAATTGAAAGTTGATCCCGCATCTAAAAACGTAGATTTATCTTTTTTGATTTTGCTGAATATCCAAGGGTATTCAACAATGCGTTCGTCAAAGCCAATCCCAAATTCTTGAGGAATAATGCCCTTATTGAAATCGGCCAAAAGCGAATGGCTGCGCATACTCTGTGCGATCTTTGCCCAGCGCGTATCATTGTAGCCATAACTCCAAGGTTTTTTGCCCGTAAGTATGTAAACCAACTTTCTTAAAGGAACAAGCGTATGTTTAAGTGTTTTTATCATGCCTGCGTATTTGCGTATCCAATTATTCGGGCGGGATTCCCAACAACTATGGCATAATCGGGCACATTTTCGGTAACCACGCTACACGCTCCAATTACCGCCCCTCGCCCAATAGTAACTCCGCGCAGTACGGTGGCATTAAATCCAATCCATGCATCATCCATAATTAAAACTTCTTTTTCTTTCAACTCTATATCCTTTTTAGGGTGGCCTTGATGAATAATTTGCTCTGTATGTTTTCTCCTTAACTCAGCATTTATTGGATGAGAAATATTATCATGGATGTTAACCCCATGTGCTATGAGTACATAGTTGCCAATATTTATTTTTTGTGCCGACCATATTTTTGTCCCTTCACCCACATAACAATAATTGCCTATGTTTATTTCGCCTCCATGAGCAAAAATCAGCAACTCACCTCTAATATGTGTATTGTGCCCAATTTTAATTTGCCCTCTATCTTTTTGGAGATTTAATATTTGAGCGCCCTTATGCAAATGCGTTGACGACTCGAAAAGGGCATCATTAGCATGTAAGGCTTTATTCCATTGGTTCTGCAGCCTATGTGCCGGTATCAGCTTCCAAAGTTTGGTTAAGATTGCCAGCAAATTATTTAGCTCTAAGTAAAATAATGGAGTCTCTTTTTACAATTCCCAAATCAGGAGAAACCACTTCCCAACCAGCCGCTTCTGCTGCCGCAGTCATTTCTTTTTGGTTGTTTCTTGGCCACCAAATTTCATCATCAGGCTTGTTTTTAAATTCAAGCGGCACTTTTCCTTTTCTCCATCCCCATTTCTCTAGCTTCTCCCAATCCCCATACATATGAACGGCATAAGCACCTTTTTTCATTTTAGGCAATGCATTTTTTAATATCTCCCTGATGTCGTGTATATTATTATGACACAATACTCCGAACGACCAGAAGAAATCAAAGGAATTATCAGGAACCGCACTAAACGAGTTATCGTTTACCTGAATATTATCCATACGCATATTGTATCTCTCCGGGTGCAACCATTGCCTTACATCCTGAAAGTCGAGCGTGGTTAACTTTCCCTGAGGAATATATTGCATAATAGCACGGCTCCAAGAACCTCTTCCGGGGCCCAATTCCATTACCTTAGAATCAGGCTTCAGGTAGGGTGCAGCGCCCTTCAAAAAAACATTTCGGTATGAGCCGCCAATGATGCGCTCTTCATTAAATCTTCTCCAATTTGGTATTACAGATAATACGTCTCCACTATCGTATCCGTAATAAAATTCTTTTCTTAACCAGTTAATGGTAGGCATTTTAATTATTTATAATAGGTTCGCAATTTATAGATTTTCTTAATAGTAAATAAACCCCCTACATTCAGGAATCAAAATTCTTAAATACGTGAAAATTTTACTTATAGATAACTTCGACTCTTTCACATACATGCTGCATGATTATTTGCTGCAGGCTGGGGCAATGTGCGTTGTGATGAGAAATGATGTTCTAACAGAGAAGGTCATTGAGGATATAAAGCCTGATGCTGTGGTCATCTCTCCTGGTCCGGGCCGGCCGGCTGATGCAGGATTGCTAATGACAGTTTTGCCATTTATTGTTCAAAGTTATCCGGTTTTAGGTGTTTGTCTGGGTCATCAGGCAATTGGTGAGTTTTGGGGAGCGGAGCTTGGCTTAGCAAAAGCACCTAAACATGGTAAGGTTGATACGATTTATTGTTCTAATAGACAATTGTTTGATGGCATGAATGCATTTTCAGCCACCCGCTATCATTCTTTGATTCTAACAAAATTGGGAGATTCTTTGGAAATCCAGGCTTGGACCCGAGACAAAGAGGTAATGGCGATTAAGCATAAAAACTTGCCGGTTTGGGGCATCCAATTTCATCCGGAATCGTGTTTAACCAAAGAAGGAATGAAGATTATTCAGAATTTTTTAAAAGAAGTTAAAACACTTGCTAGTGTTTAATTTTTATATCTTTGTTTCACCCGTAATAATTATTGATGGAAGTTAATTTAAAACAAGAAGGCAAGTTTAAATATATTGAGGAAGGAGAGGGAGAGGTTCTTTTGCTGCTTCACGGATTATTTGGGGCTTTAAGCAACTGGAAAGACGTTCTAAATCATTTCTCTCCAAAATATAAGGTCGTTATACCACTCATGCCGATTTTTGAGATGAATATTCTATCATTAAGCGTAGAGGGTTTAGCCAATTTTATCAATGAATTTATTGATTATAAAGGGTTCAAGCAAGTTAATTTTCTAGGCAATTCGTTAGGAGGCCATGTTGGTTTGGTATTTATTAAAAAACACCCGCAAAAAGTAAATTCATTGGTGCTAACCGGCAGTTCGGGTTTATATGAAAGCGCATTTGGAGCGTCTTACCCCAAAAAAGGGGATAAAGCTTATTTAAGAGAGCGCATTCAATTAACCTTCTATGATCCTGCTTCAACTACTGATGATTTGGTTGATGAAGTATATGATACGCTTCAGGATAAAGGAAAAGTTTTACGTATATTAACGATGGCAAAATCCGCAATACGCCATAACATGCGTAAAGATTTACCGGGCTTTACACAACCAACATGCTTAATATGGGGTAAACAAGATACCATTACCCCTCCTGAAGTGGCAGAGGAGTTTCATGAGCTCTTGCCACACTCAGAACTATATTTTTTAGAACAATGCGGGCATGCGCCTATGATGGAAAAGCCTTCTGAGTTTAATCATATCGTTGATACATTTCTGGCAAAAGTATTTTCTGCTTAATAATCAATGCTAGTATCTGATTTATTATCTAATGAAGTGTTTTCTCTGAAAAAGGATGATAAAATTTCTGCTGCAAAAATATTTTTTGAAGACTGGAGGCAACAACAACTGCCTGTTGTAAGTGAGAATAAGGTTTTAGGTATGGTTCTAATTGATGACATCAGGGAACAGGAGGAATCAGATAAAATTGATAAATATATCAGGCCGTATCAGATAAAATTGCCACAAACCCGCGATCATATTTTTGAATTGATTAAACTATTTTCACTTTCAGGGCTTTCTTGTTTGCCGGTTTTGCAATCTGATGAAGGCAAGTATGAAGGCATTGTTACTGCAACCCAGTTGCTAAGCACATTAGGCGAATCATCACTTGCTCAGCCCGGGTCCATCATTAATCTGGAGTTTCAATCAAGAGATTATTCGTTGGCAGAGCTTTCCAGGATTATTGAATATAATGATCAAAAAATAATAGGCTTGTTTCTATTTCCGGCAGACAAGGAAAGCAGTAAAATAACCGCATCATTAAAACTTACTACAACGGAGGTGAAGAGTGTTCTTGCCGCTCTAGAAAGATATGGTTACGTTATTACTTCCGTTCATCAATTTTCTGATTCTCCATCTGACATGTCTGGCAGGCTGGATTGGCTACTTAAGTACCTTAATACATAAATTATGAAAATTGGTATATATGGCAGAATTTATAAAAAAGAATTTGCAGAAAAGATTCAGCAACTTTATAATTCTCTGCATCAGCGTGGGGTTGATTATGCAACAGAAGAGTTGTTTCTGGCCCAATGCGTAGCCAATGGTATCAAGGTAAATCAAACACAAACTTTTGCAGATGCCAACGAGGTTAAAAAACTTGACTTGGATATACTTATTGTTTTTGGCGGAGACGGCACCATACTAGATACAATGGCTTATGTTCACAAGCAGCCCATTCCGGTGCTTGGAATTAATACAGGTCGACTTGGCTTTTTGGCCGCAGACGCGGAGGTTCCAATTGATATGTTGGTTGATCAGGTTCTGAAGGGACATTATGCAATTGAAGAGCGGTCATGTCTTCAACTCGTATCAGGCGAAGCAATGTTTGGGGGAGCCAACTACGCACTGAATGATTTTGTAATTCATAAGAAGGATAGCTCCGCTATGATTACCATACATACCTATCTTAATGGAGAGTTTTTAAATTCTTATTGGTCAGATGGTTTAATCATTTCAACACCTACAGGATCTACCGGTTATTCTTTAAGTTGCGGAGGCCCAATTTTATATCCCGGCTCATCAAGCGTTCTTATAACGCCAATTGCCCCACATAACTTGAATGTAAGGCCAATGGTAATACCAGATAACCAAGTTATTACGTTTGAGGTTGAGGGTAGAAGCACCTCTTTCCTCATCTCATTAGATTCCAGGTCTGAAACGATAAACACAAGCACACAGTTGGCCATAAAAAAGGCGGATTTTAACTTTAAGATAGCAAGGCTTAATCAGGAAAATTATCTTAAAACCCTAAGAAAAAAGCTTATGTGGGGATTGGACAATCGAAATATTTAGACCATTATTCTTGTAAGAAGCAAAAAAACCATTGAGTTTTCCGATTTTTGGGCTACATTTGCTGTAAATAAGAATTTTAAAATGACTCTTAAAAAGTCTTATCTTTCGTTTATCTTGCTTATTACTAGTACAACTTTGCTTTTTGCTCAAAGAAAAGTGGACATTGGTGTAACCGTAGGTGGTACTTATTACTATGGAGATGTTGTAAATGAATTTACTCCCGCTACCGCTAGATACAGTGCCGGAGCCTTCTTAAGATATCATTTGAGTGATAGGTTTGCCATCCGTGCAAATGGTTTATTTGCCAGAATATCTGGCGATGATAAACTAAGCAAAGGAAGCGAGTGGCAAAGAAGACGTAATTGGTCATTTATAACTGATATATTCGAAGCTTCATCAGTCTTAGAATTCAATC
>JBIIGU010000093.1:0-5141 GCA_044236275.1 Bacteroidia bacterium
ATTTGAAAAGCAAAAGGACAATTTACGAAACCTTGTGCACATGCTCAAAGAGAATATTGACAAGAGCACGGATATGGCTGAAGAAGCTGCTACCAAAGTAAAAGCCAGTCTTGAAGAGTTGCAATTGCAATTAAATCTGGGTAAAGCTGATGGCAAAGATGCCTTTGAGGCGCAGCGTAAAAAAATTGAAGCAGCTCTGCATGAAGTGTATGTAGACAGTAAAGCAGCCTATGGCAACAACTTTAACTACATGATGAAGCTGTTTGACAACAATGCACAGGCATTTAAAACAGGTCTTGAAATTGTGCAGCTTCAGTTTACATTGCTTAAAATGGATGTAAAAGACGATAGCGAGAAATTGCGTAAGGAAATGCAACACAAAATGCATGACTTCTATAACTATGCCGAGAAAGCTCAACAAATAACAAAAGAAAACATTGAGCAGTGGAACAAACAATTGCATGAAGGTTATGACAAGATGCGTAACTGGATGAATGAGTTTAAACCTAAAAGCTAAGTTAATCACCTTTTGCATTCATCTGATTCGGGTTATATTTTTAGCCCTGTCTATTAATTTGCCCTTTCTGCACAGGTTGTTGAAATTCGGTTAACAGCCAACCTTGATAGCCTGCTATTTTCGCACCGTTATGTTGGAATCTGCTGGCTTCATATCTTTTTGTTTATTGGCGCTGTTAGGGTTAATGGTGCTCGTTCAATTGTATTATATCTTTGGGGTATTTGGCAAAATTGCGTTTTATAAGCCACAGCCCTCTGTAAAAAAAGAAACAGAGCCCGTATCTGTAATCATTGCTGCCCGCAACGAACTGGAGAATCTACAAAAAAATCTGGTATCTATACTGGAACAGGATTATCCGAACTTTGAAGTAATTGTGGTAAACCACTGCTCTTGGGATAGCAGCCAAGCATATTTGGAAGAGTTGCAAACTCAATACAAGCACCTCAAAGTTTCTCAGTTATTGGAACAGGAAAAATACCCAACCGGTAAAAAGTTTGCCCTCACTATTGGTATTAAGGCTGCAAAAAATGATTTGCTCATATTTACCGATGCCGATTGTGTGCCGCATAGTAATCAGTGGTTGCAACATATGCAAAGCAGGTTTACTTCCGGAAAAGATATTGTATTGGGCTTCTCTCCTTATAAAAAATACAAAGGCTTTCTAAATCTTTATATCCGTTTTGAAACACTTATGACTGCATTATTTTATTTCAGTGCTGCACTTTTGGGTAGAGCGTTTATGGGTGTGGGCAGAAACATGGCATATAAAAAAGATTTATTTTTTAAGCACAAAGGGTTTGCAGGCCATCAGCATATTATGAGTGGTGATGATGATTTATTTGTGAATGCTGCCGCAACTAGGCACAACGTGGCCATTGATATACATCCGGAAAGTTTTGTTTATTCAGAACCTAAGCACAATTATGCAGCATGGAGTCGCCAAAAAACAAGGCATATGACTACCGGAAAGTTTTATAAAAAATCGGACAAAAGATGGTTGGGATGGTACTATGCGAGCCATATGCTTTTTTATGCACTTATTGCATCAATACTTATTGGCTTTCCATTGCTTTGGCCTGTGGTTGTTGGTGTTTATGCCATCCGATTTGTTTCACAGGAAGTGGTTTTTTATATGGCCGCGCAAAAATTTAAATGCACCGGCATTCTTTGGTTCATTCCCCTACTCGATTTGATGTATGTATTTTATCTTCTCATCTTTGGTACAAAAGGTTTATTTACACGCAACAGCAGCAACTGGTAAAACAGATTGGATATTATAGAGAAATATTTCCCTGAGCTTACTAATGAACAATTCGGACAGTTGGAGATGCTGCAACAGTTGTATGCCGAGTGGAATGAGAAAATTAACGTGATTTCCAGAAAGGATACAGATAATTTAATGGAAAGGCATGTGCTGCATTCTCTTGCCATTGCAAAGTTTATGACCTTTGCAAAAGGAACCAGGGTATTGGATATTGGCACCGGAGGCGGTTTCCCGGGTATCCCGCTGGCAATATTTTTTCCTGATACGGAATTTGTGCTATGCGACTCCATTGCTAAAAAAATACATGTGGCAGAAAGCATATCTGAAACCATTGGCTTGCGTAATACCGATTTTGTGGTAGGCCGTGCCGAACAGCTCAAAGAAAGATTTGACTTTATTGTAAGCCGTGCTGTAGCTCCTATGGAGCAGCTATACCGGTGGTCGGCTAAACTGATTAAACCCAATTGCATCAATTCTAAATACAACGGATTTTTGCTGCTTAAAGGAGGAGACTTAGCAGCTGAAACCAAAACACTGAAGCAATTAAACAAGAAGTTGATCATTGAAGAAACCCCTTTGAATCAATGGTTTGATGAGCCTTTTTTTGAAACCAAAAAACTGATTTATATTTTTTAGTCAACCCTCATTACATAAAGATTAGCCAAAGTTACAGCAGCGCTTTATAGTAAATTTTGGTAGCATATTCTCCCCAATCCTTTAACGCTTTCATAATTTCATCTATAAAATCCTTTTGAGTGGTTTGCTTAAATTTTTTCTGAGGAGTATATGTCAATTCCTTTTCAGTTGGCGGCACAGTTTCTACCTTAGAGGCAAATATGGTAATGTGTATTTTGGGAATAACAACGCCCAACACCATGCCGGGTAAGCCTTTGATGCTTTCCGGGCCACTGCTAACTGGTATTTGCTCTGTAAAAAACGCAATGATATACAAAGAATCATTCATTACAGCTCCGGCCTTGCGGCAATTGTATCCGGCTATTTCTCTAAACTCTCCCAGCATTTTCCATTGCAAGGCAGGTAAAGAATCCTCCAGCCTGTAATTCATCTCATAAATGGTTTTTTCTGCAGTTTGCCGGCCTGTTTCAAAATTAGTATAAACGGTGTTGTTTGCCGCCCATCGCCACCATTGTGCAAAGGGGCTCTCATCTTCTTCTATCTGCTTATACAAACTCCGTTTGGTATTGAAACAAAGCTGAAAAACATCTGTTCGATATTTTGGCATCTTTTCTTTCATCTTTTCAGCCCAGTCTCCTTTATCGGTAATTGATTTGTGCAAATTCTCCTTTCGTTCATAGGTGATTTTACCACTAAGCACCAATTGTTGCGACTTAGCCAAATGGCCAGCAGATATTATGAGCAGTATAATTATAAGTCTATTCATTCTTCGCTTCCCGGTCCTTTAGAAAAATTCCATGTAAGTGTAAACAAGAAATAGCGCTGCAAAATGCTGAACGTATTTTCATTGATGTAGTTGCTATTTGCATTGCGCCTAAAACCAATGTTCTGATTAAGTAAATCATAGGCAGATAATCCTACTTCCAGCTGCTGCTTAGCAAAGAACTTTTTGGTGATAGTGGCGTTCCAGATAGTAGTATTCAGGTTACGGTCAAAATCAGCGGTGCGCTGCCTTATATTAAACTCACAATTTGTTTCTATGCTAAATTGTTTAGGTAGCATTAATTCCAGATAAGGAGAATAGCTCTGTATCCAGAAACTGGTTATTACATCAGGCCTGAGTGAGGATGTATTGCGGTTGTAGGTAAGATTGGTGCGCACGCCAATATCCAACAATTCATCTTTTGAATAACTGATATCGGGGCCGAACGTAACATTCATATAATTATTAATGTTTTGTTGTGCATTGATGAAATTTACATTTCGTCCGGAACTGCCGTTTGCACCATTACCGATGTTTAAGTTCAGTGATTTAATTTCGAAATAATGATAGGCATAAAAGTTCATGCTGTTGTTGCCATCTACATTTACCGTTTGATTTACTTTTCTGCCCAGGTTGTCAACAAAATCGCTGGAGGTAAAATCATCATTAACAAAACTAAAATTAGCAGATAAATAGAAGCTACTGCCTGTTACCGGCTTATATGAGTTATAACTTATCCTGAATGAATTGCGGAAACTCTGCCTCAATAAGGGATTACCAATGTAGATATCCAACGGATTGCTAATGTTCTGAACAGGCTGTATTTGTTGCAAGGTAGGTTGGCGTGTACCCCCATCATAACTAAAAGAGATATTGGATGTATTCTTTATTTTGTAATTGATTCTTGCTGCAGGAAAAAGGTTTGTAAATCTTTGATTAATGGTGGTATCGGCAAGTCTATTATCTTGTTTAAGATCGGTGTATGCTATTCTGCCTCCAAAAGAGTAATTCAATTTTTTTGTTACATACCTAAAGGTAATTCCACCCTTTTGTGTTAAAATATCATATCTAAAATCACTGCTCAGGCTATCAATAAAATTGCTGTACTCATTATTGAATTTGGCAAGGGTACTCAGTTTAGAACTATTGATGGTGGAGCTGATATCATAATCCGTAACCAAAAACCAATCTTTCCATAAAGGTTCGGTATAGGTACTTTTACCCGAGTAGCTATTGGTTAAAACGCGCTCTTCCTGTTTCTGATCCAATATATTGGTGCTGATAACAACTGCTGCGGAATCAAAAAAACGCGTGGTTGATGTTAACATTCCATCTGAGTTGTTGGACGAATAATTTTGGTTAAAACTGATAGACAAACTCCTGCCTTTTTTAGAAAACTTTTTATTCCAGGTAATGCTGCTTCCAAACTGATCGTTCAATCCGTTTGAGCTGTTGGTTCTTGCATTATCGTTTACCCGTATACTGTCACCATTCAGATTTGCCGATTGAAAGAAGCTATTGCTACTAGATTCTCCTTGCCTGGCATTTAGCTTAATAATTATGGTCGACTGAGAATCGGGCTTAACTGTATAGTTGCCATTGGTGCTATTAATTTTCCTCAGGTTATTAAATACAGTATTTTGACGGTTATAGAAAAGCGTATCAGGCAAGATATACTTGGTATTGTTATCATCAAACCCTTCTACACGAATTTCTTTTCGGCTGGCATTAAAGTTAATGCTGTGTTTATCTTTATTATACTTATTGGAATAATGTGTGCCGGCATACCATGTTTGCGGTATTCCCATGCCATCGAAATATCCGTCATCTGAATCATAATTGTAGGTTGAGTAAATATATCCCTCATCACTCACTTCTAAATTATCATTGCTTCCGGTATATCTGTCCGCATCTCTCCAGCTTAAGGAAGTATTGTTGGTATTACTAGCTGCACCATACAC
>JBIIGU010000094.1:0-5111 GCA_044236275.1 Bacteroidia bacterium
GATTTTGCTCCTGTAGCGACTGATTTAATGCTATCAAGCGGCTGATACTATCTTTGCTGTAAATAACATAATTGCCATCCTCATCAACCGGCTGACCATTGCGTTTCTCGATATCAGGGATATAAATTCTATTTTTAAGAATCACATTATTCCATTCGATGTGTTGTTTCTGTGATTTCGCTCCGAATTTGTAGTTTATTCCAACAGCACTTAATAAAAAAGCATCATTAACTTTGTCTGTTGGTATACCATCCAAAAACCATGTTTGGGTAATATTGTAATAACAAGAGAATACAAAATCGAGTTGAGGGTTAATGTAATGTCTAACTGCTAAGCCGGCATATGCGGAATAAAAATTGAAATTATAATTATTAGGGCCAGCTGCACTTCTATAAGCATTTACTTCAGAGTAAACTCGACCAGCTCCCACTACCAGATAAGGATTGGTTCTTTTTAAAAACCGCCTTAAACCAAGAAATCTTTCAAGATTAAGTTGCCCATTTACAGAGACATAAAGGAAACTGTTCGCGAAAGAGTTAAAATTAAGCGCGTCATCTGGTGTTTTAAAGAAATCTCTAGCTGTCTGCTTGCCATTAAAGCTACCACCATTAACAAGTGCTTGAATTGAAAGGTCTTTAGAAATATTATATCTAACACCTAAGCCTCCAAAGGTCGAAATATCCGATGGAATGGAGGCAAAGGTAATCGGTATACCACCTGTAAAGTCAGCACTAAATCTGGTGTTTTGCCCAAAAGAGTTGAGTGCAAAAGCAAGAAATAAGTACAATGAACAAATAAAGTATTTCATTATATTTTAGTGGTATATAAATTCACTTAAGTTGAGCAATATTACGCATTTTACATGTAACCACCAACCCCTTTTTGTGTAAAAGTATAGGTTTTAACATACTTTTGAAGCCTTAGTACATGTATTTTAATTATAAATAATTGATATACAGATATTTAATAGTATGACTAAAATCACCTACATCATCATTGTGGAAAATGCCAGAAGTGCCCAGAATATTGGAGCAATCTTCAGAACTGCAGATGCATTCGCCTGTGATAGCATCATTTTAACGGGAATATCTGCCAAACCACCTCATAAGGATATTCTTAAAACCGCGCTTGGCGCAACCCAGTCGGTAAATTGGCAATATTTAGACAATACGAAAGATGCCATTGAGCTATTAAAATCCAAAGGGTATAGGATTATTGCCATAGAGCAAACTCCCGGTGCAACCTTGCTTCAAGATGTTAATATTGGCCATCACTCAAAACAGGCTTTTATTGTTGGCAATGAAGTTGAAGGCGTTTCTCAAGAGGCAATCAGTTTATGTGATGAAGTAATTGAAATACCGCAAGCCGGAGTGAAAAAGTCTATAAATGTTGCGATAGCAGCTTCAATCGTTATGTGGAGTTGTTTTAAACACAACCTAAGCTCAACGAAATAGCCCGTCTAGATTGCTTAAGAAACCTGGATACTTGGTATCTAATCATCTAAAATATTACGAATGAATGGCTTTTCGGTAAATGGCAATTCCATTAAATAGTTTACCAAATGCGGAGATTGTAGCTGCAACGCAAGAAAACTCTCGGAACGCTCTGCTAATGCTCCTTTAGGTAATAAAGATTGACGAATCTTAAGCAATTTTTCTGTCTCCGAGGACAAGGAATCTTTCCTCAATTGATTCACTCTTTTAACTATATTGGTTAAAAACTTGTCTTGTTCGCTCTTCCATTTAATTAAATCTGAGCCAAGTCCGGCATCAATTGCCTTAGCTTTATCAATTAAGTCTTGCGTTAGCTGTAATATTTCACCCGAAACAGATTCTACTCCGCTATCTGAGTTCCTAACTCTGACAAAATGCTCGATGAGCTGGTTTTCCGGCTGTAGCAAATCTTTCACCATTAAGCCCATTCTGGATAACTTACCTACCAACCCCTTACCTGCTAAGATAAACGATTCTCTTAAATGGAGTACCGGAAGTGGAATCTGATTGTATTCAAAAATACTTTTGAGTTGAAGCCAGTAAGAGATTTCACCCGGGCCTCCCACATACGCTAAATTTGGCAAAATACATTCCTGATACAATGGTCTCATCACAACATTCGGACTAAAACGTTCTGGGTGCTCAGCAATTTCTTGAAGTATTTCATCCTCGCTGAATACCTTTACTCTGTCTCCGATAACATACTCACCATTTTCATGCTTTATCAGATTACGGCCTTGTTCTGATATATAAAAAAAATTGATTTCCCTGCCATTCACCTGAGGCTTATAATTTGGTTTAAGACTCAAATTGGCTTGTTTAAGTTGTTCGAAATTTTGCCGCGTTGTGATATCATTAATTATTGTTTGGCCAAACTCGTTCTTTAACACGTTATTGTCCGGCTCAATAATTACTAAACCATACTGCTTATAGTAATTATGAAAGTACTTTAAGGTTGCTTGTGCCAGATTTCTAGCATTTAAATAACTTTTAAAACAGTCATCAAGAATGCGCTTTTGTTCATCGCCTCTTGCCAAAAGAAGCATTTCATTAAACACTTGTTCAATCCCTTCTAAATCTAATCTGCCAACCGGCTGCTGTTTGCTGTTCTTATCCCACGTAAAGGTTTTACTAAACAGTTTAACATGGTTTACTTCGGCAAAATCATGATCTTCTGATGCCATCCAAAACACTGGCACAAAATTACAATCTTGATATCTTTGCTTGAGTTGCGCAGCCAATTTGATGACAGACTGAATTTTGAAATGAACATACATGGGTCCGCCTAACAAGCAAAGCTGATGACCTGTTGTGATGGTAAAAGTATTGCTGTTGTTTAGTAGGGTAACATTTTGTTTGACTGCAGAAGTTTCTTCAAGCTCAACCCCAAGCTGTTCATACGTTTTAAATAACTCTTCGGTTAGTATCCTTCTCTTATCAGCTGAGAAATTTGATTTTATTTTTATGGCATCGGAATATGAATCTATAACCGGTTGGTGCGCATAGAAAGGCATTAGAAACGGATTACCTTCCAGATAATCGCAAACAATTTCAGGAAACTGATTGCTTTCTCTTATACCAATTTCTTCAACTTTCAATTTTTTAATTGGTTTAGGAAACTACCTCACCATATAAATCAAAATCTTCTGCTTCTGTAATTTTCACTTGAGCAAAATCGCCTATGCGAACATAGTTATCTTTGGCACTTACCAATACTTCATTGTCAACTTCAGGCGAATCAAATTCGGTTCGGCCCACAAAAAAGCCATTCTCTTTTCTATCAAAAAGAACCCTAAAGGTTTTACCCACTTTACTTTTATTAATCTGATTGGAAATACCCTGCTGCAAATCCATGACCATAGCTGCTCTCTCTTCTTTCACTTCCTGTGGTATGCTGTCTACCAATGTTCCTGCATGAGTACCTTCCTCATGCGAGTATGTAAAAATACCCAAACGGTCAAATTTATTATGCTCTACAAACCTTAGCATATGTTCAAAATCCTGCTCGGTCTCACCTGGATGTCCTGCTATCAAGGTAGTTCTAATGGCAATTCCCGGAACTTTTTCTCGTATACTATCAACCACCTCTTGCGTGCGTTTTGCGGTTATCCCACGCCTCATGATTTTTAGCATATTATCGCTGGCATGCTGCAATGGAATATCAATGTACTTACAAATATTATCTCTTTCTCTAATCACATCCAATGCATCCATTGGAAATTGAGATGGGTAAGCATAATGCAATCTTATCCAATCCGCACCTTCTATATCAGAAATACGTTTAAGTAAATCAGCCAGTTTGCGCTCTCCGTAAAGATCTATACCATAATACGTACTATCCTGTGCAATAAGCAAAATTTCCTTGGTGCCGCGCTTAACCAAACCTTTTACCTCCTGCTCTATTTGTTCAAATGATTTGGATACATGCTTGCCGCGCATAATTGGAATCGCACAAAAAGAACATGGCCTGTCACAACCTTCAGAAATCTTTAAGTAGGCGTAGTGAGTAGGCGTTGTGACCAACCTCTCACCTACCAATTCATGTTTATAGTCGGCACCTAATGTTTTTAACAATTGAGGCAAGTGCAGGGTGCCAAAGTATTCATCTACATCAGGTATTTCCTTTTCCAAATCGGGTTTGTATCGTTGCGATAAACAGCCTGTAACATACAGTTTATCAATTTTGCCTTCCTGCTTTGCTTCGGCAAAACGCAAAATGGTATCGATGCTTTCCTGCTTTGCATTATCAATAAATCCGCAGGTATTGATGATGATTACATTGGCATCATCCTTAGCCGATTCATGCTCTACATTAAAATCATTGGCCTTGAGCTGACTGTATAAAACCTCGCTATCCACTATATTTTTAGAGCAGCCCAGCGTGATGATGTTTACTTTATCCTGTTTGCGTTTGGTTTTCATGCCTCTGTTTTAAATAAGGAATCTACAAATTCATTTTTATCAAAAAGCTGCAAATCATCTATTCCTTCGCCTACACCAATGTATTTTACCGGAACCTTAAACTGATCGGCAACACCAATAACAACACCACCTTTGGCTGTGCCATCCAATTTTGTTAAGGCGAGTGCGGTTACTTCTGTTGCTGCGGTAAATTGCCTGGCCTGTTCAAATGCATTTTGTCCGGTTGAGGCATCCAACACCAGCAATACTTCATGCGGAGCATCTGGGATAACTTTGCCCATCACACGCTTTATTTTGCTCAGTTCATTCATCAAATTCACTTTGTTGTGCAGCCTGCCTGCCGTATCTATAATAATCACATCGGCACCTTGCTCCACTCCGGCTTTAACCGAATCAAAAGCCACGGCTGCGGGATCGGTATTCATGCCGTGCTCCACCACCATCACATCATTTCTTTGTCCCCAGATTTTAAGTTGCTCTACAGCGGCTGCCCTAAATGTATCGGCTGCACCGAGTACTACTTTTTTGCCTGATTTTTTAAACTGATTGGCCAGTTTGCCAATGGTGGTGGTTTTGCCAACACCGTTTACACCTACTACCATCATTACATATGGCTTAGGTTCATTGACATTATCAGTTGCGATTTTCGAAATAGAATCGTTCTCATCAAGCAAAGCCCCTATTTCTTCCTTTAAC
>JBIIGU010000096.1:0-5110 GCA_044236275.1 Bacteroidia bacterium
TTATACATATACTCATGAGGAAAAAAACGCTCACCTGCGGTGTCGGCATCTTTCCAAATTTTATGGATATGCTTTTGCAATCTGCGAAAAGCTTCTTCTTCTGGAATGCAAGTATCTGTTACACGGTTGTAATGGTTTTCAAGCAAATCCCACTCATCCTGTGGCGACAAATCGCGGTAGTTGGGTACACGCTTGTAATGGCTATGGGCCACCAGGTTCATAATATCTTCTTCGAGGTTGGCACCGGTGCAGCTAATAATATCAACCTTACCCTGACGTATCATTTCGGCCAATGATTTACCCAACTCTGCTGTGCTCATGGCACCGGCAAGGGTTACCATCATTTTACCACCTTCGGTAAGGTGGGTTTCATATCCTTTAGCGGCATCTACCAATGCGGCTGCATTAAAATGCTTATAATGTTTTTCTATAAACTGAGAGATGGGTCCTTTGCTCATTTGTGTAAAATTTGCGACAAATATAGCTTACAGGGTTAAATAAAAAAGGAGACCTCAATAGCCTCCTTTTTCTTTACTGAATTACTTGTTGCCTCGTCTTTCTTTAAGCCTTTTGAGCAGCTGCTGCTTAAACTCTTGCTCTAGCATAAACAAGCGCGCAACTTTTTTTGGTGGCAATACTTTTTTAAACTCAGCCACATATTTTTTGGTAAGATCTAATTGCTGTTGTTTAATGCTGAGCTGATCGGCCAGAAACTTATCGGCATCGGCATCTGTGGCGCTTGTTTTAGCCTTAATTATGGCTGTATTTTCTTTTTCTTTAAGCCTTAGTTTCTTCATTTGGCTTTCATACTCATTATATACCGGCCAGAAGTTTTTTGCTTCTGCACTGCTTAAGTTAAGTTTTTCAGTAATGAAGCCTACTTTAAGTGCTTCAATCTTATCGGCCTTGTCATCATCATCTTGATCAGCTTGCTGCGCAAACATGGTTGCTGCGTTCACCAAAAATACTATCAATAATAAGTTCTTTAATCTCATAATTCCTCCAAAATTAAGTCTGCATCTGCTGTATTTAGTAAATATTGTTCTGTTTGATCGATTTGTTTTTCATTTCCATTGAAAGCCAACTCAAGCAAGTGTGCATCATTTAAATCTTCGAATCCAACATAATGGATTATTTCTTCGTCACTTAATGCATTCAATTGCGAAAGATACTTTGGGTCCGGTTTTCTGAGCAAAAATACAAGCATACCCACCGCAAATAAACTTGCAGCAGCCATGGCAATCCATTTTTTACCTCCGTAAAGCAAAGCAAACTGAGCTTTTTGATTTGCCATCCTGCTTTTAATCCTTCCCTCCAAATTATTAAAGTAATCATCTGGCACAGCAAAGCTATTACCGACTGTTTTGCTAAGCAGTTGTGCCTCCAAACGCTCGAAATATCCGGTAGGCGTGCCAAACCCTTTGCCTGTATCGTATTTACGAATAATTTCGGGGTTAATATCTTGGTTTTCTTCTAACATCAGGTAGTATTGATGATTTTATGCATCAGAGGTTTAATCTTTATTTAAAAAATCTTCTATTTTCTTAACTGCATGGTGGTATGAAGCCTTAAGTGCCCCAACTGAAGTACCCAAAATAGCTTCCATTTCTTCATACTTTAATGCCTGATAGTACTTCATATTAAAAACCAGCCTTTGCTTTTCCGGCAATTGCAAAATGGCGGTTTGCAACTTGCGCTCTGCTTTATCTCCATTAAAGTATGATGAACTTTGCAACTTGTCTATCAAATCATAATCTACATCATCTAATGAAATATTGCGACCACTCTTCTTTTTATTTAAAAACAACAACGACTCATTGGTAGCTATTCTAAAAATCCAGGTGAAGAGCTGCGAATCACCTCTGAATTGATCTAAATTTTCCCACACTTTTATAAAAGTATTCTGAACCACATCATCAGCATCATCATGATCTATTACAATACGTCTGATATGCCAGTATGTTCTTTTCTGATAGGTTTTAAGAATTTGGCCAAAGGCATCATTTCTTGTGGCTTTATTTTTAAAAGCAAGCACAAGCTCACGGTCATTTATTTGCGAAGCCTCAGACATTTTATCGGCCTAAGATATAATTAATATGCATGGGTTTAATATCTGCATATTAAAAAACATAACATGCTCAGAATGTTTTATAAATGTTTTAAATAGATCATGCCTGAATGCAGTAAATTTAACCAATATTTGCATGATGGAATTGGTATATCTGTTTGTTGGAATAATTATTGGATTTGCACTTGCATGGTTTATGAAAAAATCTGCACATGTGCCTGCATCCGGTGAAGATGCAGTGCAACTGCGTAATGATGTTTTACAGGCAAGCAATGAAGCCAGCGCCTGGAAAAGTCGTTTTGAACAACTCACCTTGGCATATGAACAGGCCAAAGCAGAAGTTACAGCTGCCCGATTAGAAATAATTAGGTTAAACAATGAACTAACGGCAGCTCTAAGCAATGGAACAAATCTGGAGAAAAAACTGGCTGAGCAAAAACAGGAGCTTGAAAAAATGGGCGAACGTTTTAAAACCGACTTTGAAAATCTTGCCAACAAAATTCTGGATGAAAAGTCATTAAAATTTACTGAGCAAAACCGAACCAATCTTGATGAAATATTAAAACCGTTCAATGAGAAGATAAAAGATTTTGAGAAAAAGGTTGGAGAAGCATATGATAAGGAGATGCGCGATAAAATTTCCTTACGCGAGGAGGTGAAGAAATTGTATGAACTAAACGCTAAGATAAGTGAAGAAGCCAACAACCTAACCAAAGCCTTGAAAGGCGATACGAAAAGACAGGGAAACTGGGGAGAGCTGATTTTAGAAAAGGTGCTGGAACGCAGTGGCCTGGTAAAAGACAGAGAATACCGCACACAGGTCGTTACTAAAAACATAGATGGAGAAACAATAAAACCTGATGTGGTGGTATTCTTACCGGATGAGAAGCATCTGGTAATTGATTCTAAAGTTTCGTTAACTGCATATGAGCAGATGGCAAGCACAGATGACTCTGATATGCGGGAAAAACTGCTAAAGGATCATGTAAATTCTGTAAGAAACCATGTAAAACTGCTGAGTGATAAAAACTATTATACCTCATCGGCATTTTCTACACCCGATTTTGTTTTGTTGTTTTTACCCATGGAATCAGCTTTTAGTGCGGCTATTCAGCACGATCAGGACTTGTTTAACTATGCATGGGAAAGAAGAACTGTAATTGTATCCCCTACTACCTTGCTTGCAACACTGAAGACGGTAGCCAGCTTATGGAAAATTGAAAGCCAGAACCGTTATGCACTTGAAATTGCGGGGCAAGCCGGGGCTTTGTATGATAAGTTTGAAGGATTTGTGAAAGACTTACTTGAAATAGGCAAGAAAATGGACGACTCAAAACGCTCTTATGAAGAAGCCATGAAAAAAATATCTACCGGTACCGGCAACCTGATTAAAAGGGTTGAAAACTTGAAAACATTGGGTGCTAAGGCTACCAAATCCTTACCACAAAGTTTGCTTGACAGGGCAGATGAAGAGTAAGCTTTTTAAACCATGACATAATTTTTATTCTAAGTTCATAACAAAACAGATATTTGTATCGTGAAAAAATTATCAATCCTTATTATCCTCTGCATTGCTGTGCTGAGCAGTTATGCCCAAAAGGATAAAAAAGCTGAAAAGCTGCTTGGTACCATCAGCAATAGGTATAAGAAATTTAAAACCAATAAAGCTGATTTTACCTATACCATAGAGAGCAAAGTCGATAAATCGCAAGAGAAACAGAAAGGTACTATTTTTATTAAGGGAAATAAGTTCAGACTGGATATTGCAGGCCAACTTATTATTTGTGATAATGAATCCGTTTGGACTTACAGTAAAGAAGTGAATGAGGTTCAAATTAATAAATATAATCCCAAACAGGCTACCATAAGATTGGATGATATTTTTACGATGTACGACAAAGGCTTTTTATATAAAATGGATGAAGAGAAGAAAGATGGGAATAAAGAATTGGCCATTGTAGAGCTTACACCCAAAGACAAGAAAAAGAACTTTTTTAAAATTAAACTTACCATAGATAAAACAAATCAGAGTATCATCAAATCTGTGGTTTATGACAAAAGTGGCACCATACATACTTATGTGATTACTAATCAGGTACCCAATATTAAGATGGAAGATGGTTTCTTTACCTTTGATCCGAAGAAATATCCCAAAGTTGAGGTGATTGACCTCAGAAATTAATAAACAGCCGTAATGGCAATATCTATATTATTAAAGTGAACAACATCACTAGCCTGTTTGCCTAATAATGCTTTACTTAATGGGGCCCTTGCAGACAGCGTGATTACATCTATACCTGTTACCTTTATCGCGTTTAGTCCAACCCCGATAAAATATAATGTTCGAGGCGTTTCGATAATTGATCCTACAATAACTTTACTACTCATTAAGGCAGGGTCAATCTTCATTAAAAACTGTAATTCATTTCGAGCCTCAGCAGCCTGTGCTGCATTCATCTCACGTTCAAGCTGGGCCATAGCCCTTGAGGTTTCATACTTATCGCCAGCGCTGCTTTTTTCCTGCTCGTTTGCGAAATCCTGTGCCCTCAGCATGGCCTCTTCAAACACATGCAATCTATCTATTAACTTCTCCCGGCAAGCTTCAATCAGTGCTTTCCTGAACTCTTTATTCATGTTTCGAAAATAAATAATTACTTTAGTCTGAAATAAGTTTCTTATTTTTAAAAATAATTTCAATCAGCATGAAAAAGCAAACCCGTTATCTTATTAGCCTTTTTTGTTTGCTGCTGCTAGGCAGCAGCGCCATTGCCCAATTCGGTAACAAGAAGAAAGCCGATATAGAAAAGTTTAAAGATTCAAGACTTGTAGTGGTTCTGTTTTCTGATAGCGCCTACAATGCAGCCATTAGATTTGCCGTGGAACGCTACTGGAATTTCAATGGCGCTTTTCTTTTTGCATACGATACCGCCCTTAAGGCATACAGCAAGGGTGATTATAGTTTTCTGATTTTTAGCAAGGCAAAAGGAACAAAAATAAAAGCAAAACTATGCTCTGCAGAACCTGATTTTAATGGCTTACTCG
>JBIIGU010000095.1:0-5110 GCA_044236275.1 Bacteroidia bacterium
ATCAAATCATTTACGGTTTGGCAGGCATGTATCACTGTAGAGTGATCTCGGCCACCAAAATGCATGCCTATAGTTTTAAGTGATGCTTTGGTCAGGTCTTTTGCATAATACATAGAAATCTGACGTGCCTGTACAATCTCACGTTTACGGGTTTTAGATTTAACTAGGTCTACCGGGATGGTGAAATAGTCGCAAACCAATTTTTGAATAAACTCAATAGAGATTTCACGTGAAGAGTTCTTCACAAAGTTTTTCAGTATTTGCTTGGCCAGTTCCAATGTCACTTCTTTTCTGTTCAGTGATGATTGGGCAAGCAATGAAACCAAAGCACCCTGCAACTCACGGATATTGGTATTGATATTGTGCGCTACATACTCTACCACATCTCTATTAAGGCTAATGCCATCTGCATACATCATATGCTCTAGCATGGCTAGGCGAGTTTCAAAATCAGGCGATTGCAAATCGCATGATAAACCCCACTTGAAACGGGAAAGCAAACGCTCATCCATGCCTTTTAAATCTTTAGGCGCACGGTCGCTTGTTAGAATAATTTGTTTGCCTAGCTGATGCAAGTGATTAAATATGGTGAAGAATATTTCCTGTGTTTTTTGTTTGTTTTCCAAGAACTGCACATCATCTACAATTAGCACATCTATGTTCTGATAAAAGTTAAGGAAGTCCTGATTGGAGTTGTTGCGAATGGCATCAACAAACTGATTAATAAATTTCTCTACCGGCACATATAATACCACCTTATTTTTATTCTGCTGTTTAATCTGATTGCCAATTGCCTGAACAAGGTGTGTTTTACCTAAACCGGTTTCGCTGAAAATCATGAGCGGGTTAAAAGATGTTCCACCGGGTTTATTGGCTACTGCAAAACCTGCAGAGCGTGCAAGGCGGTTGCAATCACCCTCAATAAAATTATCAAATGTGAGGTTTGAGTTCAGGTTGGCATCAATATTCAGTTTTTTAATACCCGGTATAATAAATGGGTTTTTAATATTGTTGCTCAGATTAAGAGGCATGTTCACATTTTGCGGATCAGCCTTACCGTTGGTGCTGCCTGGTAAATTAACCACATACGGATTATTATTATTACTGCTGTTCTCAACAATTATATTATACTCCAGACGTGAGCCCGGACCAAGTTCTGATTTCAGGGCTTTTTTTAATAATGTAACATAATGCTCTTCCAGCCACTCATAAAAAAACTGACTGGGTACTTGTATGGTTAAAACCTTCCCTTCGAGCTTAATTGGCTTGATGGGATCAAACCATGTTTTAAAGCTTTGCGGTGATACATTGTCCTGTATAAGCTTCAGGCAATTGTTCCAAACATTTTCGGCTGATTTTTCTGACATATTTCAATACTCTTTTCGAGTCACAAATTGTGTGTTTAATTGTGAATAAAAAAATTTTTTCTCACATATTTATTTTAAAAAAAATTTGTTTTTGTGTAACCTCTTATTTTTCAATTTTTTTTCCCCTGATAGGGTAATAAGTGTATACACAATTGAAAAAAAATTTTTTTGTTTCGTAATTTTTTATACCCACTCAATACAGGCAATACCGCAATTCTCTAAGAACTTCAGCTTTTGTTATTTTGTAGGGGTAGTAGGGCAGCATTGGTTTGCAAGGCCTGTTTTTTGCCTGGTGTAAAAATCAAATCAATACGCCCAAGATGGGTTCCGCCCCATCCAACTTGATTAATTACAACCGTTTTATTTTCGGCATTTTTTTGTATCTCGGGGGCATGCAGTAATGTATGTGTATGGCCACCAATAATCAGGTCGATATCTTTGGTTTGGGAAGCAAGCCTAATATCGCTTATTTTATTGCTGTTGTATTTATATCCCAAATGCGATAGACAAACCACGTAATCACATTTTTCTTCTTGTTTTAGCAATGCAGCTGTTTTATTAACTGCTTCTATCGGATCACCGTATTTAATATTTCCATATAACTCTGCGGGCACCAAACCTTGCAACTCAATACCTACACCTAAAATGCCTATTTTTAACCCTTGTTTTTTAATCACGCGGTATGGTTTTATTTTTCCTTCCAGCAAGGTGTCCTTAAATTGATAATTACAATTAACAAAAGAAAACTCCGCATGTCTAAGTTGATTCACGATTCCTTCAATACCATTGTCAAAATCATGGTTGCCTAGAGTAGCTGCATCATAACCCATTTCACTCATGAGCTTGTACTCTAGTTCTCCCTCAAAAAAGTTAAAGTAGGGAGTACCCTGAAAAATATCACCTGCATCCAGCAACAACACATTTTTTTCTTGTTGCCTTATTTTTTTAATAAGTGCTGCCCTTACGGCAGCTCCGCCCAAGTTTGCATTATTTCCGGCATCTGCCGGGAAAGGTTCAATTCTGCTATGCCAATCGTTGGTATGCAGGATGGTTAACTTTATCGTTTCGGTTGATGCAAGTAATCTGAGTGGTGAAGTGCCAAGCGCAGCAAGTGCCAGAGTGGAGGCACCGGTTTTTATAAATGTTCTTCTGTTAATCAACACTGATTCGCCCATCTTTTTCTAATTGAATGGTTTGTTTATTTTTCAGATACTCCAAAATTGCATCACGCACTTTATAATTAATAGGGTAGCGTTTTACTGCGCGTTTTAGCATGTCTGCCTTGTCGCCACCATTGGCCACATAATCCGATGTTACGAGTAAATATGTTTTCTCAGATTGTATGGTTGCTCCGTTAATCGTTATTTTATTTGCTTTTCCATCTCGGATTGTGAGTCGTATGCCGCTAGTGGGCCAGCCCCCATTGGCTGCTATATGGTTGCACAGCAACTCAATGTCGCTCCCTTTTATTTCAAGTACTTCCAGCATATTATCAAAAGGCATAAGCTCATATACTTTACCAATGGTAATATTTCCTGCCGAAATTTGTGGAAGCCGCACACCTCCGTAGTTCATCATGGCCATATCAGGTTTAAGTTCTGTTTGTGTTGCCACGTACCAGAACATGGCATCAGCCATCAGGTTATTTAGTGTGCCTTCAGGTTGCGTGCGCAGCAATGTATTGGTGGTTATTGCAATCACCTCATTCATTTGTGCATCCAGTTTTTGTTTGTAGGGAGCAATCAGCCCCAGCATCTGGCTGTCGGCTTCCAGTGAGTCGGCTTTTATACGGTTATAGCTTACACTTTGTTTGCTTATTTTAAAAGAAGAATGACAAGCGGCAAATACAAAGCTTAAGCCAACATACAAAAATATACTCTGTATCTTAAGCATGATACTCGCCAAATACTTTTCTGAAAACGTCTGCTATTTCACCAAGGGTTGCATATTGCTCAGCTGCTTCTATAATACCGGGCATCAGGTTGGTGCCATCTTTGGCTTGTTGCTCCAGTTTAGCCAATATTTGAGAAACAGCGGCATTGTTTCTTTCAGCTTTTAACTGCTGTAATTTTTGTGTTTGAAGAACACGAATGGAATCGTCTATTTTAAATACAGGTGGGTTTGCATCATTTTCTGAGGTAAATTTATTTACACCTACAATTATTTTTTCTCCGCTTTCAATTGCTGTTTGATAACGGTATGAGGCATTGGCAATTTCTTTTTGCATATAACCTTGCTCAATGGCAGCAACCGATCCGCCCATGGCATCAATTTTATCAAGATAAGACCAGGCAGCTTTCTCAACCTCATCGGTAAGTGCTTCAATAAAATAAGAACCACCCAATGGGTCAACTGTATCAACAACTCCGCTTTCGTAGGCAATAATTTGCTGGGTGCGTAGTGCAATACGTGCTGCATTTTCGGTTGGCAGAGAAAGTGCTTCATCAAAACCATTGGTATGAAGGGATTGTGTTCCTCCCATTACGGCTGCTAGTGCCTGAAGTGTTACTCGTGTTATATTGTTATCAGCCTGCTGGGCCTGCAAGGTTGAACCACCGGTTTGTGTATGAAAGCGAAGCATTTGAGCTTTAGGGTTGGTTGCTCCAAGTTCTTTAGACATTTTTGCCCACATCCTTCTAGCTGCTCTGAATTTGGCTATCTCTTCAAAAAAATGATTGTGTGCATTGAAGAAAAAAGACAATCGTTGGCCAAAAACATTAATATCTAAACCTTTTTCAATGGCTGCTTTTGCATAGGCTTTTGCATTGCTTAAGGTAAAAGCAATTTCCTGCACAGCTGTGCTTCCTGCCTCTCTTATATGATAGCCTGAAATAGAAATGGTATTCCATTTAGGCACCTCCTTGCTGCAATATTCAAAAATATCTGTTATCAGGCGCATACTAGACTTTGGCGGGTATATATATGTGCCACGTGCTGCATACTCTTTTAATATATCATTTTGTATGGTACCTGAAATTTGTTTAATGTCTGCTCCCTGTTTTTTTGCCAATGCAATGTAAAAAGATAGGAGAGTGGCCGCAGTGGCATTAATGGTCATGGAGGTGGTAATTTTTTGCAGCTCTATGCCATCAAATAAAATTTCCATATCTCGCAGAGTGTCGATGGCTACTCCAACTTTTCCTACTTCGCCTTCACTCATGACATGGTCACTGTCGTAACCGATTTGCGTAGGTAAATCAAAAGCTACACTTAAACCCATGGTGCCGTTGGCCAGCAAGTATTTGTAGCGTTTATTGCTTTCTTCTGCTGTGCTGAAACCTGCATACTGCCTCATGGTCCAAAGCTTGCCACGATACATGTCGGGTTGGATACCGCGTGTAAAAGGGAATGCACCCGCTTGCTCCTGCAATGGTTTGGGTTGATTATACAGTTGTGCTATTTCTATACCTGAGTCGGTGCTGTGCTTTGCCATATACCTTGCAATAAATTAATCAAATAACAAATGAAATTCCTTGCGCAAAAACTCAAGTGCTTTATTGGTTGGCACATGTTCCATCTGAATCATCCTTTCAAAAATAGCTTTGCTCAAATCGATTCCCACGGAATTTGGGCCTAAACCAGCATAAGATGAATTGATGATATTTACCATTTCTTCTTTTGCTACCCTCACCATCTGCCATGCTTGAGAGGATATATAAATCTGCTGCGACACATTGTGATTAAACTCGTTATTAATATCGCTTATTAATTCCATTTTAAGTTGTGAAGCAGAAAAACCCGGT
>JBIIGU010000097.1:0-5085 GCA_044236275.1 Bacteroidia bacterium
TTGACCTTCAGTTTGAAGAAAGCCGGTTTGATCATAGCAGCGCTCATAACCATTTTTTTTACCAGCAATATAACTTTCTTCACATTTGGTGCTGCAATTAGGGAAGAAAGTTACACTTGGTCCATCTAGCGTTCCATTTTTATAGGTGTTAGAGAATTCTATGCAATCCTGGCCATCATAATATCGTATTTCCAACCCTTCCTTTTCATTATCCTCATAATATACCTCATATTTGAGGTCGCCATTCGGCCAAAAATACCTCCAAAACCCCTGCTTTTTGCCTGATGCATCTGTTAGATTAACGGTGTCATTATCTATAACATCGAACGTTTGACAATAGCTTGTGGATTGTGTTAAGCTAAATAATGCCAACAAGGCTATTTGATACATACGGTGAAGAGTAAACACCATGCATGCAAAATAATATAAGTGCATTTATAGCTAAAAACACTTTTGGGCACATAATGAGCAAACTTTGTTACATGTGTATTGTTTTAAAGTCATGAGTAATTTAATTGATGCCTATATTCATTATACCCTTGAGCATAATAAAAGGCCCGAAAATGTATATTTGTTTGCTAAATCTGCTGGTATAGAGGAGAAAACGTTTTATGACAGCTATGCCTCTTTGGAGGCACTTGAAGATGCAATCTTCCATCATTGGTTTAAAGAGGTTAAGCACGATATTACGCAATCCGAGTTGTATAGCACTTATTCTTCACGAGAGAAATTGCTTTCTATCTTTTATGGCTGGATTGAAAAGATAAAAGGCAATCGCACATTTGTAAAGTTTATGTTCGACAAGCACCTCAAGCCTTTGCCTAATTACCCGCGTTTTCTTAGGCTCATGAAAGAAGACTTTGTTAAACTTGCTCAGGAAGTTGTTCAGGTAGGCATAGACAAGCAAGAGGTAACCGATAGAAAATACCTCTCTGATAAATATGGTGAGGCGCTTTGGGTAAATATGCTCTTTGTTACCGGTTTCTGGCTAAAGGATCAAAGTTCAGGCTTTGAGAAAACGGATGAGGCTATAGAACGCTCCGTTAATCTTGCTTTTGATTTAATGGGTCGTTCGCCTCTCGATTCCATGATTGATTTCGGTAAATTTTTATTCCAAAATCGCTAATTTACTAATGGAACAGATTCAGATACCAAGCACCAAAGTAGAGCGTGCTATGCGCTTTGTTAAAACAGGGGTGCAAATTGGGGGTAATTATGTGAAGCACTATTCACGTAAACTCGTAAACCCAGAGATAAGCAAGGACGAATTGCACGAGGACAATGCAACCGATGTTTATAATGCACTAAGCGAATTAAAAGGCAGTGCATTAAAGGTAGCACAGATGCTAAGCATGGAAAAGAACGTTCTTCCAAGACAGTATACCAATAAGTTTCAAATGGCTCAATACAGTGCACCGCCATTATCAGGGCCACTTATAGTACAAACCTTTATGAAAAGTTTTGGTAAAACACCCCAACAAATTTTCGATTCTTTTGAAATGAAGGCCTCAAATGCAGCTTCCATAGGTCAGGTTCATGAAGCCTCGCTTAATAATCGAAAATTGGCCATTAAAATTCAATATCCTGGCGTGGCAGAGAGTATAAAAAGTGATCTGAAAATTGTGAAGCCAATAGCCTTCCGTTTGCTTAGTATGAGTGAGAAGGAATTGGATAAATACATTAAAGAGGTTGAATCAAAGTTGCTGGAAGAAACCGATTATGAGTTGGAATTGCAACGGTCTCAGCATATATCTGCTCAGTGTGCCAATATTAATAACCTTCAATTTACAACCTATTACCCGGAGTACTCAACAAAAAAGGTGTTGTGTATGGATTGGTTAGAGGGTTTGCATATGGATGAATTCCTAAAAACCAACCCAAGTCAGGAGATAAAGAACATGATTGGTCAGGCCATGTGGGATTTTTATGATTTGCAAGTGCATGAACTAAAAGCTGTGCATGCAGATCCGCATCCAGGAAATTTTATTATGAGAACTGATGGCATCTTGGGTGTAATTGATTTCGGTTGTGTAAAAGAAATTCCGGATGATTTTTACTTCAATTATTTTGCCTTGCTTGTACCGGAAATAATGCGTGACATGAATGTAGTCAAGAATATAATGTTACAACAACAAATCATCAGCAGTCAGGATTCAGATGATGTAAAAGATAAAATAACTGACGCATTTATTCGTATGACTAATTTGTTGCGCAGGCCTTTTGATTATGAAGTTTTTGATTTTGGGAACAACAGTTATATCAATGAAATATACGAGATGGGGGAAGAGGTAAGTAAAATGAAAGAACTCAAGGAGTCAAAAGAGGGTAGAGGCTCACAACATGCACTTTATATCAATAGAACATATTTTGGTCTATACAGCATACTCAATCAGTTGGGGGCAAAGGTTAATACTGGAGTAAGAGATTGGAAAAAACCACTTATTGCATATCATCTGCATGTTTAAGGCCTGTGCTAAGGTTTATTGATTCAGATTTTTATTAGATTTGTTTAAAATGACTTTATGCTGAATTCACTAAAATTTATTTTTCTATGGACTTTGTTGTCTTCTACAATTTTTGTTCAGGCACAAACAATAAAACCATTATCAAAGCAGCAGGTTCAAAGGGTTGGCCCCAAAGTATTTTCCGAGCGCATACAAAAAGGCAGTATAGTACTGTTGGATGTGCGCACACCCGGAGAATATAAGAAAGGTCACATTAGAGGAGCTAGGCTTCTCGATATTTTTAGTGATGATTTTGAGAAAGAGTTGAATAAGCTCGATCGTAAAGCAACCTACATGGTTTATTGTGGTATTGGTGGTAGAAGTGAAGAGTGCTCGGAGATGATGAGGAAAAAAGGGTTTGTTTCGGTTTACGACCTTGATGGGGGTATTAAAAGATGGCAGGCAGAAGGATTTCCGGTTGAGCAATGAAAATCTAGATAATTATAGCATAAAAGTCGAATTAACCCCTAATTGTTAATACCTGGATAGCTCCTGAATATTGTCTTTATCTTACGCTCCAAATTATCTCTATAATCGGAAGGATTGGTAACACAGGATTCAGCCCATCCCCTCCACACCATTCGGTTTGTTTTTCTATCTATTGCAATTATAGTTAATGTGCCTGCTTTAAATGGTATTTGTTTAGTTTCATAACCAATAATCTGCGGGGGTATCCATTGTTGCATAGACCATTGTTGTTGCATTTGCTGCTGTCTTATCAGTTGTTGGTCTGCTGAGAGACCCGGACTAAACATCATTGAAGGTGGAGGAGGAATAAAATTGTGTGGATGCGAATAAATCGGAGATTGAATGGTATATGATCCCTTTTCTATCTGCAAATCATAAAAGAAAAGAACTTCAGGACTATCAACACTCAATCTCAGGCCTTTTGATTGCAAAGCATCAGCAGCGTATAACTTAATGTTATTTTCAATAATTTGATTGTTATATCGCTGGTCAACATATTGCTGATCATGAGATGGAAGCCATGCATATGTTGTTAATCTCCTAAAGTTAATACTTTTATCAATATCATGTTCAACATATGTAATGGTTGAACAACCGTAAATCATTACGAATGCAAAGAAAGCCCCAATTTTTTTCATGACCTTTTAACGATTCTGCACTCAGGATGTTTACGTTTTAATTAAAGTTTACATAACCATGATAATTAGTGCATGGTTATTGGGTTTGTATATTATCGCAATAAAGTTTGTAGTGCCTAACTATACTTGTTCATCTTGGTTTAGTCTCAAGCCAATATCTTGATTAGGAGGGCATTTTCCTTCTTAAAGTGCTGTCCGTATTAATAATCCACTAATGTATGAATATATGAGTTCATTTATTTCAGTGGCATTCTCTATTTGCAAAAAGTGGCCACAGTCAGGTATCACTTTATATGTACAATCTGGAATAAGGGTTGCACTTTTTTGTGAAATGGTGTGTGCATTTTCGGAAGGGTGAAGCAATCTACTGGGAATGAATTTATCCTTTTCCCCAAAAACAACAAGTGTGGGAATGCTTAATTGGGGTAAAAAACCTGCAACCTGCTCATTAAGCATTCCTGCGATAGATTTCTTGCACATATTTCTCCATGCAGTTCCCTTGTGCATCAGAAGAATTTTTTTTAGGTCTGCAATAATTGTTTTCATGCCATCGGTTGTTTTATAGAAACTTTCTTTAATGGCATGTTCCAGATGCAGTTCATCTGCATATAAAAATTCACCAAAGGCAAGCATCTGTATCATCAGAAATTTTTCATGTGAATCAAATTCTTCTATTCCTGCAGGAGCAAGCAATATCAGTTTATCAATCAATTCAGGATATCGTAAAGCGGCCATCATGCCTATTTGTCCACCCATTGAGTGTCCAACCAAGATTACCTGTTTAAGTTGTAATTGTTCAATAAAAAGGCGAATGGTCTCTGCATAAAAAAACATGGAGTAGGGGTAATCGCCCGAAGACGATAATCCATTGCCGGGCAGGTCTACCGCAATGCACCTGAAAGACTTGGATAAGTGTTTAATCTGCGCATTCCATACCGGAAGGTAATTTGCTAAACCATGCACAAATAGGATGGTTTGATTACCTTTTCCTTCATCAATAAAGGCAAGCCTTATTTTCTCTTTGCCGTTGATGTCTTCGTATTTTATAGGGTATGTATACAGTCCGGGCGTCATTATAGCAGTTGTGTTTTGCGTATTAAATACTACGCGCGCCTTTGCTTTGCAAAGGCGCGCGTAAATGCTATGTAGATTTTGGCTTAACTTCTTTCAAGCACCCATTGTGCAACTTTTGGAGCCAACTCTTTCTGCGAACGTGCTCCAACAAACACACCGATATGCCCCCCAGGGAAAGGATACATTTCTTTATCCTTTGATCCAATCACTTCATTAACCGGAATGGTAGATGAATTCGGTATAATATTATCATCTGTTGCATAAATATTTAAGAATGGCATTGTGGCGTTTTTTAGGTTCACCTGATGTCCGCCCAATTCAAATTCACCCTTAATCAGTTTATTTGCCTGCCATAAGTCTTTAATATATTTACGGAACATTTCTCCAGCCTGATCAGGACA
>JBIIGU010000098.1:0-5070 GCA_044236275.1 Bacteroidia bacterium
GCCTGGTTTATTTAACTCCTTTGCTAGGCGGCTATATGGCCGACAGATACTGGGGCAACAGAAAATCCATCATTATTGGTGGTTTCCTTATGGCTATTGGTCAGTTTTTAATGTTTGCAAGCGGAGCACTTTATGAGCAAACCGGTCTTGCAGCAACAATTATGTATTCAGGGCTTGCTTTCCTTATTTTCGGAAATGGTTTTTTCAAACCCAATATCTCTACCATGGTAGGACAGTTATATCCACAGGGTGATAAGCGAGTAGATGCTGCATTTACCATTTTTTATATGGGTATTAACCTGGGTGCATTTCTATCACCGCTTATTTGCGGCACGTTGGGAGATACAGGCAATCCTGCTGATTTTAAATGGGGATTTTTGGCGGCCGGAATAGGAATGATGCTTAGCACACTTCTGTTCATCTGGCTCAAAGATCATTATATCGTTACCCCCGAAGGAGAACCAATTGGTGCCGCACCCAACAAATCACGAAAGGCAGATACATTGCCCATTAATACGGCAGCTGAGGTGAAGAAAGATTTCTCTACACAACAAATTGCAACCTGGGCAGGAATTGAACTGGGTTTATTTGCCTTGTTTTATTTCCTTGACTTTGGTGTTATTGGTTCATTCATTTTCTCACTCACTATTGCAGCACCCGGTTTTATCATTTCAGATAAATCATTGAGTAAAGAAGAACGTGAGCGCATTTGGGTCATTTACATCATTGCATTTTTTGTAATTTTCTTCTGGGCTGCATTTGAGCAGGCAGGAGCCTCACTAACTTATTTTGCCGAAGAGCAAACTGACCGCAGTATTAATATGACTTTATCAAAGGTATTTCTGTATGGCTTAATTGCTTTGGTGGTTGGTACGCTGGGTTGGTTACTTTCTAAGGTAATGAGTGGCTTTAAAAACGAACAGAAAGGCGTAAAAGAACTATTTGTGCTGCTGTTGGCAGGAGGTATTGCTTACGGAGTATATAGCTTCTTTCAGATACCTGAAGCAGGAATTTTTATCGAAACCATTCCTACCAGCTTTTTCCAATCTATCAACGCAATTGCCATCGTTCTTTTTGCTCCGCTCTTTGCCATGCTATGGACCGGCTTAGGCAATCGCAATTTGGAACCGGCATCTCCTTACAAGCAAGCCATTGGTTTATTTTTACTGGCTGTTGGCTATGCAGTAATTGCAATTGGTGTTAAGGATGTAACAAGCAAGGTAAGCATGATGTGGCTGGTAAGTTTATATACCATACATACATTTGGCGAGTTGTGCTTATCACCTATCGGACTTTCAATGGTAAACAAACTTGCACCGGTAAAATTCGCATCCTTACTGATGGGTGTTTGGTTTTTATCAACCTCGGCCGCCAATAAATTTGCAGGTGTATTAAGCGGACTTTATCCTGAAAATGGCGTTACAAAAGGTTTTATTGGATTTCAAATTACAGACCTATACGATTTCTTCATGATTTTTGTTTTTATGGCAGGTGCTGCAGCTATTATCCTCTTCCTGCTTAGCAACAGGCTGCTGAAGCTTATGCATGGCGTAAGATAAACCGGTAAAATATTCTTTTAAAAAGGGCTGACTTTCTCAACGGAAGTTGGCTCTTTTTTTGGGTATTGGTATTGGGTGTTTAGAATTAACTTTTGGCTGTTAGCATTTTGCTTTTTAGTGATATTGTTAGCTATGAAATGCACAAACACAAATCCTATCAACCCATTTACTTAACAACTGCACAACTCATCAATCTCAATTGAAGTTCATATCTCTATAATCTTAGTAATCTTCCATTCTATTCAATCTACTAATAACAAACCGGCAATAAAATACCCGTAATTATTCATCACCAAATTATCTCAATCTCTCATTTTCAAATCATCTCATTAATTTCACTATATTGGTCCCCATGTCAACAACTACTGCACGCAAACACCCTAAAGGTTTACCCTTTTTATTCTTTACCGAAATGTGGGAACGCTTTGGCTACTACCTCATGCTGGGTATATTTTTCCTTTACATGACCGATGCTGAGAAAGGCGGACTTGGATTAGAGAAAAAAGACGCATCCGATATTTTCGGAACCTATATCGCCTTGGTATTTATTACCCCCTTTGTTGGCGGACTCTTGGCAGATAGGGTTTTAGGATATCGTTTATCTATTTCCATAGGCGGTGTGCTTATGGGTTTGGGTTATATGCTATTGGCTATTCCGGGAGAAACCACGTTTTTTATTTCGCTGGCATTAATGATTATAGGCAATGGTTTTTTTAAACCCAATATTTCAACCTTATTAGGCAATTTATATAACGAGCCGCAGTACAAGGCAAACAAAGATGCCGGTTACAATATATTCTACATGGGCATTAATATTGGTGCATTTATCTGTAACTTTTTTGCTGCCTACCTGCGCAATCATTTTGGGTGGGGTTATGCATTTTTTGCAGCCGGAGTAGGCATGTTTGTTGGTATAGCCATATTTTGGATAGGAAGCAAACACTATAGTTATGCCGATGTGCGCAAACCGGCCAAACCGGAAGATATGAGTGTAGGAAAAATATTAGGCATTGTATTATTGCCTGCAATTCTTGCAGGAATTCTAGGCTGGTATATTCCATCCAATATCTTCGGAAGTGACAGTACAGATGCATTTATTTTTGGAGCATTGCCTATTGTAATCTTTTATATTTCATTATTGGTAAGAAGCAGCGAAGAAGACCGCAAACCACTCTCAGCGCTGCTTGCCATTATGGGTGTAGTGGTTATCTTCTGGGCTATTTTTAAGCAAAACGGCACTGCACTCACCACCTGGGCAGAGAGTTATACCAACAGAGAATTGCCTGCTTCCATAGTGCCTACAACCAAAGCATTGGGTATGGTTCAAGAGGTAACGTATAGCAAGGATTCTGTAATTGCGGTCGATGAGCAATTCAGAATCATCAAAGGTGCTGATGGTAAAGCCTTGAAAGTATTAGATTATCCGCACTACTTTAAAAATATGCCGGCTGCTGCTTTACCTGCCGATGGCGAATCGGTAAAACTCATTTCAACGGAACTTTTTCAGTCGGTGAATCCCTTTTTTGTAGTGATACTAACACCTGTTGTGGTGGCATTTTTTGCATGGGCACGCAGAAAAAAAATAGAACCCAGCACACCCGGTAAAATATTCTGGGGACTGCTAATTACTGCCATTTCAACCACAGTAATGATTGCAGCGGTAATGGTGGGACAAAATGGTGCAGAAAAAGTTTCGGCTTGGTGGCTTATTGGCACGTATGGGGTTATAACCGTAGGTGAGTTATGCCTGAGCCCCATGGGTCTTTCGCTGGTTTCTAAACTGGCACCACCCAGACTCACAGCCCTCATGATGGGAGGTTGGATGCTGAGCACAAGCATTGGCAATAAACTCAGCGGGGTATTGGCTTCATTGTGGGATGGTTATGAAAACAAACAGCATTTTTTTATGGTAAACTGCCTCATAGTGCTGGTGGCCGCCCTTGCAATATTTATGATGCTCAAATGGTTAAGTAAAATAATTGATGAGCACAGCGCATAGAAAATCCCATAACATTGCCTGAAAAGTATTATTATTGCACAAATTACTTCATGGTAAATTCAAGATTCATGCGCATTACGGGTTTGTTGTGTTTTATATTATTGGCATTGAGCTCCTGCTCATACAAAAACAAAAACACCTTATTTAAAACTTCTAAAAAACTGAAATCCAATAAACCGGTGGCTATTTTTGGCGCACAAACGTCAGATTCGGTTGTTTACCGCCACCGCATCAAACCCGGTGATCGCTTGCAAATACGCTTCCTGAACAACTATGATATAGGACAAGCTGCCGTGCAAAGCGCCACATCCCAGGCTAACCGAGATATTAACACCGAAAAAGGTTATTTGGTCAATTACGATAGTACCGTAACCCTTCCCCTCATAGGCAGAACCAACCTGGTGGGCAAAACCAGACTGGAGGCAGCAAAGCACTTGGAAAATAAATATTCAGAGTGGGGCATCATCAACCCTATTGTGGATGTGAATATTGTAAGCCTGAGTGTAATTGTATTAGGTGAAGTAGCGATTCCCGGTAAAATATTACTCGACAAGGAAAACACCTCCCTCATTGATGTGATAGCCTTGGCCGGAGGCTTAACTAATGGGTCTATGAAAAATAGAGTTAAAATCATCAGGGGTAAAGAAATAATACTGGTAAACCTCAAATTAATTGATCCGCTTTACACACCGGCCATCATCATACAAGATAATGATATTATTTATGTGGAGCCATTTGGCATAAAAGCCGGATTAGATCCTCTCGCCAGTTCTGCAGGTGGATTAGGCATCATTTTCACCAGTTTGCAGGCAATACTTGTAAGTGTTCAACTTTATTTCTTATTCAACACAAGATGACCAGACAGGAGAACAATATACTCGTAGGGGCTGAAACGGAAAAGTCGATTGACCTCAACAAAGTGGCTATGATTTTGATGGCCAGGTGGTATATCCCAGTTCTAACCACGCTTTTAGCCATAGCCATTGCCTACGTTCAACTCAGGTACACCAAACCCATGTATACGGCAGGGCTCACCTTAAAATTTGATGATGAAAAAGGAAGCCAAATGACGGACCTGTTCAAATACGGGAGGGTAACCGGTCGTATTGAAAACGTGCTGAAAACCGAAGCTCAGGTTATGGCTTCCCGTTCAATGGCCTTAAAAGCATTAAGGCATTTAAAGTTGAATTTTAATGCCTACATAGCAGGTGATATCGTTTCTTCCAGGCTGTATCCCAATCCGTATTTTCAGTTGATTCCGCTATATGTCGACTCTTCAGATTTCGGCAACTCCATGGCCATTGAATTTTCAGAAACCGGTACCATTCATATCTTAAATGACAAGTACAACAAAACCGATTTGGCCTTTAGCCCTTCTGATACCATTACTTTTGGGGATTCGCGCTTCCTTATCAAACCTGATCTTAACCGAATTGGTTCCATTGATGGGCAGCCTGTCGTCATTACCATCAATAATTTGCTCTATGAAGCCTCAGCATATGCTAGTAATGT
>JBIIGU010000099.1:0-5047 GCA_044236275.1 Bacteroidia bacterium
AGATCTATCATTTTGGGTTGCACCAAGATTATATGTTAGAAAAAGCTGAGGTAAAATGTAAAAATCATTTGACCTATTGGTTGCTGCCGGTGATTCATAACCGTCTATCTGATCTGTAAATGTAAGGCGTTGACTAACTTCAACCCCCACATCAAAAGTAGAATTAATAAACCATTTAAAGCCGGCTCCATAAGGAACTATCAATGAGTTTACCTCTGGCTGTGCAATATTTGTTGTGGTGCCACTATAAGATAAAAAACCTTTATGATATCCTAATCCTGCACCAACATAGAGTTGCGAAACGTTTCTCCCTGTAGCTTTTTTCTTAAAATTTACAAGGTTTAAGTTACACTGAGATGTAAACTCAATGAAGTTACTGGTGCTCTCATAATAAGGAAGAACTGACCCAAGGTTTTTATTTAGCATTTGACCGCCTAGGAGCATTGCTCTTACATTAAAATTATTGGCGAATGCATATTTGGCTGAAACCCCTAACGCACCTGAAAAGCTCTTGATATCACGATCGCCTTGCATAACAGGAACACCTGTATGAACAGAAATACCCCAACGCTTATATTGTTGAGCGAATGAAGATGAAGCGTGGAGCAGGATAAAAGTGAACAGCAGGAAAACAGTTTTTCTCATTGGTGATTTAGTTTAAGGTTGCAAATTTAGGTGTTACCTTAACAAATTATCTTAACCTATACCACCTTTTACCCGCTTAGTGCAGTTTTATAGACATCCAAGCATCTGATTCTTGCCTGCTCATGATTCACAATTGGCTGTGGGTATGAAGGCTTACCAAACTCCGGAACCCACCGTTTAATATATTGTAAATCAGGGTCAAATTTTTGCATTTGTAAGGTAGGATTAAACACCCTAAAGTAAGGCGCTGCATCAGTTCCACAACCTGCTGCCCACTGCCAACCTCCATTATTTGCACTTAAGTCAAAATCAAGTAATTTTTTAGCAAAGTATGCTTCACCCCAACGCCAGTCTATAAGTAAATGCTTGGTTAAGAAACTTGCTACTATCATTCGAACACGGTTATGCATATACCCTGTTGTATTTAGCTCGCGCATACCGGCATCTACAATGGGATAACCCGTTTTCCCTTCACACCATGCATTAAATTCAGTTTCACTATTTCTCCATTGTATCCTGTCATACTGCGGTTTGAATGCATGTTGAGCCACCTGCGGAAAGTGTGCTAAAATCATCATGTAGAAATCGCGCCAGATTAATTCATTTAAATACGTTTCGTTTAAAGCAAGTGCCTTCTTTGCCTTTTCCCGTATGCTGATAGTGCCGAATCTGTAGTGAATTCCGAGACGTGATGTACCGAGTATGGCAGGAAAATTTCTTGTCTTATCATAGTTTTTTATAACCCCAGAAGTAGTTTCTTTTTGGGGAAAAACCATACTGCTTGGCTTGAAATTCATTGTCTCAAGAGTAATTATTGGCTGGGGACAAGCCAACTGGAAATAGTTTCCTGTTAACTTTTCTGATGCATATTCATGCAACTGCACATCCGTTAATCGCGCTTTCCATTTTTTTGAGTATGGTGTGAATACGGTGTATGGTTTGCCATCATCTTTTAAAATTTCGTTCCATTCAAAAATGCACTGATCCTTGCTTGTATTAAAATTAATTTGATGCTCATTTAAAAGTTGTGAAACTTCTTCATCTCTTTGTTTGGCATAAGGTTCATAATCCCTATTTGCAAATACTTGTTTGATGTTGTATTGCTTTATCAGCTGTTTCCATGCATTTACAGGACTGTCATAGCATACAACCAAATCACTGCCTAGTGAAATAAGTTCCTGCTTTATTTCAGAGAGCTGTTGGTGTATAAAGGTTACCCTCGCATCAGCCCTATCCTCTAGCTTATCTAAAATAAGCGGATCAAAAATAAAAACCGGAATAACCCTTAAGCCGCTTTTTAGTGCATAGTATAGGCCTGCATTATCATGCAAGCGCAAATCTCTTCTAAACCAGAAAGCGGAACATGCAGTATTATTCGTCATGAGAAGAATAACAAGCAATCATTAGGCTTGTTTTATTTTCTTTTCGATAAGTGAAGTTGAGTAACCCGGTATAAAATCAATTGTTTTAACCATTCCTCCTTTTGCAGTTACAATATCATAGCCCACAATATTTTCCGGAGAATAATCACTCCCCTTCACCAAAATATCGGGCTGTACTTTTTGAATCAATTCGTAAGGTGTTTCTTCATCAAATAATATCACAGCATCAACACAGGCCAGAGAGGCAAGAATAAACAAGCGCGATTGCTCATCCTGAATAGGGCGTGTTTCGCCTTTCAGTTTCCTTACGGAAGCGTCAGTATTCACACCTACAACCAGTTTGCTGCCTAAATCGGCTGCCTTAGCAAGGTAGTCAGCATGTCCGCGATGTAAAATATCAAAGCATCCGTTGGTAAATACAACCTGTTCACCGGTTTTTTGCCAAGCCTTTAATTTGGCTTCCAATTCTAGTGCGTCTGCACAAATCTTAGCAGTAATTTGCTGATGAATGCTCATTCTATGCTGCGTCTCTTTTTCTTTCTTCAATGATAGTAAGAATAAGTGAAATACCTCCAACCATTAAAATCATAAGCATTTGAACACCATGCGATACAAAGCCAAAAACACCGCCATCTAGCGAAGAAACACCATATAATGCCAGTCCTTTTGCTACAAAAATATGATAGGCACCAATACCACCGGATACCGGGGCAGCAAATCCGAAAGTGCCAACCACCAAAATGCTGAGTGCAGCTGCTAGGCCAACACATGCTGTTCCATCAAAAGCCATGAGGTAGCACCATGTATTAAGAAAATAAAGTATCCAGATAATGACAGTATACAAGAAGAAAAGTAAGGGCTGCTTTAAACTAAATACACTTTTAAAGCCTGATGTAAAACCTTGTAATAAACCACCAAACTTAGAAATAAGGGCGCTGTCTGCCAGTTTATTTTTTAACTTGTATGATATAAAAGCTAAGAGAAGCAAGGCAAGCATAAGCCATATAAACATAAAGCCATTGCTACCTCCCAATTTTTGTGCTATGGGCACAATGAATGTATCGTTAAAAAAACTAAAAAGCGTGTCAAACTGAAGCAATAAGACAACGATTGTTAACAGCAGTAGAATCAACATGTCAAACACACGTTCAACAACTACCGTTCCAAGTGATTGATTAACGGGTATGCGATTGGTTCTATATAATATGCCGCACCTGCTTACTTCTCCCATCCGTGGTATAGCGAAATTGAACAAGTAGCCAATCATTACCGCATTAAACGACTGCAAAGCGGTAGGTTTTTTACCCAAAGGCTCTAGCATTTGATTCCAACGCAGGGCTCTGAACCAATGGCTTGTTAGTGAGATGAGCAAGGCAGCACCAATCCAAAAGTAATTGGCACTTTTAAAACCGGCCATTACCTTATCATAATCGAGATTAAGGTTAATAAAGGCAAGATAAAGCAGGCCTATTCCAAGGCCAAGAAAGAAAACAAATCTTAAGGCTTGTTTAAGCTTAATACTCAAGAAGGAAGTTTATTATTGGAATCGGGATAAACAGCAATTGGCTGATGCTTTTTTGCCTCTTCAAAATCCATGTGTGCGTAGGAAATGATAATGAGGTGATCTCCAACGAAACCTTTACGGGCTGCAGGACCATTAAGGCAGATAACACCGGAATGGCGCTCTCCTTTTATCACGTAGGTTTCCAAACGCTCACCGTTGTTTACATTTACAACCTGAACTTTTTCGTTTTCAATGATATTGGCAGCCTCCATTAAAGACTCATCAATGGTAATGCTTCCCACATAGTGCAACTCTGTTTGGGTAAGTTTGGCTCTATGTATTTTAGATTTAAGTACTTCGATTTGCATAAAAAGCGCAGCAAAGTTATAGTAATTTTTGAGAATGCCTTAATTCAGAAAAATCTGCTACTTTTGCAGGCCTAATTTAAAAGGAGAAGTGCAGGAGTGGTTGAACTGGCACGCCTGGAAAGTGTGTATACCTTAACCGGTATCGAGGGTTCGAATCCCTCCTTCTCCGCCAACCCAATCCCGGGCAAAGCCCGGGATTTTTTATATACGCAGGTCTCAGGCTTGCCTGAAAGACCGGAGGATATAAAAAATCAGGTTCGACTGTGGCGAACGGGATTGGGTTGAAGCATCCCTCCGCATGGGATCAACGCAGTTAATCCCAAATTTGAATCTCGCCTGTGGCGAACGGGATTGGGTTGAAGCATCCCTCCGCATGGGATCAACACAGTTAATCCCAAATTTGAATCTCGCCTGTGGCGAACGGGATTAGGTTGAAGCATCCCTATTTACGGAAGAATGAATCGAATCCATTTACATTAAATCCGTAAGAAATAAATAAAGCGAGCCAGCTCACAAGAGGAAGCATAGAGTTACCTCAGCAGTTTATCTGCTGATTAAAAGAAAAAGTAAAGATTACAGCGGCCTTACAACAATTTCAAGCTTCAAGACATCTGAAAGCTTAACTACCGTATCCCAAGAGGGATTACCCTTTGCACTCTCCAGATTGTTGATGCTGCGCAAGTGAATACCACTGCGCTCAGCAAGCTCTCGTTGCGTTAGCTGCATTACCTCACGTTTTCTGCGAATAACAAATGCCAAATCGTCTAAACTCATAAGTGCAATATATTACACATAATTTAAAAATCAATGACTGTTTTTCCATCTATCCTAATTTTACATGTATTATATTGCATGTTTTAATGCTTAATGCTAAATTTTATACTTGCCAATCAGCATATTAGCCTAATGTGTCTGATATGTTTAAAAATCAGAAACTACCTTGAATTATTTTCGCTTCGTTTTAATCTCTTTTATTCAATTTCAGTTAAGTTCAACTCATTAAAAATTATATAATGTCAACACTTCGTTTTAAAGCATTGGAAACCGTTTTGGGTCGCACCAGTGTAAAGGTTAATCCTCCATCATTTAAAGTTTCTGATTACTATAACTCCCGCGTATTTAATGATGCTGCAATGAAAAACTTTCTT
>JBIIGU010000101.1:0-4933 GCA_044236275.1 Bacteroidia bacterium
GTTAATCACCAGTTTAGGTTGGGCTGTTTTATTCAGATGGCTTTATAAAGGGTTTGTTAGGCCGTAATAATAAAAACACACCGCACCATGAATAACTTTTTAGCAATACCATTAACTAGTAGTTTTAGTATTAATGCTGTTTAAGCCAACGCATCAGAAATTTATCGTATACTTCGTAATAAGGTTCATTCACATCGGCTCTAAAATATATCATTTCTTTAGTTAAGAGTGCATCTAGGCCTCTTTTTACCATGGCGGGTGTGCCAAGATTATGTTTTTGAATAAAAGCTTTAGATTGCGGTTGATAAACACTGCCTTCTTTTGCTATGCCACGCAATAGGTTCCATTGCGCTGTAGTGAGCAGGTTTTTATACTGATAAAAATTCCCCTCATTTAGTTTTAAAATTTCTGATGCTGTTTCTAATGCGTCTTGTAGCGTATTCTTTTTCAGCTGCCTGGCAAATAGACTAAAACAAAAGTATTGTGTATAGAAAGTATGTAGGCCGGTAAATTCACAAATGAAATCAAGGCATTCATTATCAATACTTCGGTTGTATAATTTAAATTTTTCTGCAATAAAATGCTTGTAATCTTCTTTAGATATCTTACCTAAATTCATAGCTGTGCAGCTTGCAAAAAATGGCCGTTTGGCAGAATGAAATAACTCATGCATCATTTTTTGGTTGCTACCACAAAAAATAAACGAGGTATTTTTTAATTGTTGTAATTGGGAGCGAAGAATGGCCTCTGTATTTTTTTCAGGATAAGACAGTATTTGTTGAAACTCATCAATGGCAAATACAACCCGGATTTGCTGAGCATCTAATAATGTAAATATTTGTGCAAGGGTATTTTCCTGCTGACTTTTGGTAGTGAGTTGAAGGCTTAAAGCCGGAGTTCCTGTTAATTCGTCAAATGTAATGGTGGGCCTAAAACGCTGAACCATTTCCTTTATTTTTTTACCAATGCTTTTTTGGGGCGGAAATCTGTTGTAAACAGCTGTGGCCAGTTGATTGGTAAAATCTGTTAAGTTTTGCGTTGCTAATATGTCGAGATAAATGCAAGCCACCTTGTTACTGTTTGCCAATGGATGAAACACATGCTGTATAAGGCCGGTTTTGCCCAAACGCCTGATAGCAAATAAGGCTACGTGAATGCCATTTTGCATGTAGCCTGTTAACTGTTTGGTTTCGGCTTTGCGGTTACAGAAATATTCAGGGCCTATGTATCCTGATGAAATAAACGGATTGCTTGGTTTTTCCATACCGCAAATATATGATACAAAATGTATGATACAAAATGTATGATACAAAATGTATGATGATAAAGTACTTGCCGTTACTTTTTAACCCAAGTGAATTAAAGCAAATACGGCATAATTCATCATGTCTCTGATGTTGGCATCAATGCCTTCCGACATTATGGTTTGGCCTTTGGCTTCTTCAATTTGCCTGATGCGCAGCAAGCGCATCAAAATCATATCTGTAAATGTGCTCACACGCATATCTCTCCAGGCTTCGCCATAATCGTGGTTTTTTTCTTCCATCAATGCCTTTACTTCGGTTACCTGCTTATTATACAATGTTTCTAATTGTGTTAATGGCAAATTGTTTTCCGATAAATCTTTAAGTTCTAACTGAATCAGTGCAATGATGCAGTAGTTTACAATGCCAATAAACTCTGCTCGTTCATCTTCATTTACTTTTTTTGTTCCTGCCTCTTCAATGGTTCTGATGCGCTGGGCTTTTATAAAAATCTGATCCATGAGCGAAGAAACGCGCATGATGCGCCATGAAGTGCCATAATCTTTGCTTTTTGTTAAAAAGATACCTCGGCATTTGTGGATGGCCTCATCGTATTGTATGGAAGTTTTATTGCTCACGTTTTTTATTGTTGAATACATTTAGCTGCAGGCCTAAGTTTTTTTATTAGCCAATTATACGTTTACTTCGGTGCAGGTATGAGGCACAAAAATAACAGAGCCTTTTAAAATGCAAACATTTCAGAAAAAAATAACGCTTAACTGCTGTTCACAATTGCTGCTGCTGGATAAACCGGTGGTGATGGGCATTATCAATACCACACCCGATTCTTTTTTTGCTGCAAGCCGCAGTTCATCGGAGGAGGCGGCAGTTATCCAGGCCGGTGCTATGCTGCAGGCCGGTGCTGTCATACTGGATATTGGCGGATACTCCTCACGCCCGGGAGCTGCAGATGTAAGCGAGCAGGAGGAACTAACACGCGTAATTCCTGCCATTCAAGCCATAAAAAACAAATTTCCTGAGGCGCTCATCAGCATCGATACCTTTAGGGCTAATGTTGCAAAGGAGGCAATCACTGCCGGTGCATGCATGGTTAATGATATATCAGCAGGTGAAGATGACCCCAGCATGATACAAACAGTGGCTGCCCTTGGTGTTCCGTATATCATTATGCATAAAAAAGGCACACCTCAAACCATGCAAATACAACCGCATTACGAAGACGTGGTTTTGGAGGTAATTGCCTATTTGCAGCAGCGGGTTGCACTTTGCAAACAAGCAGGTATTAAAGATGTGGTAATTGACCCCGGCTTTGGTTTTGGTAAAAATTTAGAACACAACTATAAGCTATTTGCCTCACTCCAAGATTTGAGTATATTTGAATTGCCGGTACTGGTAGGTGTATCACGCAAAAGCATGATTCAAAAATTGCTAAAGGTTGATACGGCACATGCCCTCAATGGTACCACAGCTTTGCATGCGCTGGCATTATCCAAAGGGGCTGATATTTTAAGAGTACACGATGTGGCTGAGGCCATGGAATGTATAGCAATAGTAAACGCGTTAAATGGAATTATTTAAGTTTTACGACTTCAGGTTTACCCTTGTAAACATAATTGATGTGCTGCTTGTAGCCGGTATTATCCATCAGTTATACCGTTTACTTAAAGGCAGTTTGGCATTTAACATGCTCATTGGCTTGGTTACCATTTACTTGTTTTGGGTTATTGTGCGTTTATTTGAAATGCCGCTTCTGGAAACAATTTTGGGAGAGTTTACCAAAGTAGGATTTATTGCTATTTTAATTGTTTTTCAGCAGGAAATAAGAAAATTTCTATTGCTTATAGGTAAGGGTACCTTCGGAAATGAGAATAAATCAATACTGAGGTTTTTGCCCTGGAACTGGAAAATAGAAAAAAGCTTTAATACCAATTTTGAAGATATTGTTGATGCCTGCGAAACCCTTGCCCAGAGCAAAACAGGTGCATTGATTGTTTTTCCTAAAACTTCTGAAATGAAGTTTATTGGTGCTAGCGGTGAATGGATTGATGCCAATATCAGCAAACGTCTAATCATTAGTATTTTTAATAAAAAAAGTCCGCTGCATGATGGAGCACTAATTATTGCTAACAGTAAAATTAAAGCAGCCAATGCGGTACTGCCATTAAGCGATAATCCTGATGCCCAAAACAAATATGGCCTGAGGCATTTAGCTGCCATTGGCATTACCGAGCAAACCGATGCTATTGCTCTGGTGGTTTCAGAGGAAAAAGGCACTATGGCAATAGCTAAGGAAGGGAAGATGCTTGAGGGAATGAGCAGTGAAAAAATGGTAGCACTTTTAAATAAAGAGTTTGCCGGTGAAATGGTAAGGGTAAACAAATCGGCTGCTTCTTAAGAAGTTTAATATAGCTGAAATACAGGATTTTGAATATTTATTGTGGTTAGGATAAACAAGTGGCATTAGCTACCTTCGCACGCATTATTCTAAACCTTCCATGACACCCGATAAATACATGAAACGTGGCGTATCTTCTAAAAAAGAGGATGTGCATGCTGCCATTAAAAATGTAGATAAGGGTATTTTCCCGAAAGCTTTCTGCAAAATTGTTCCAGATTATCTGGGAGGCGATGAGGATTACTGCAATATTATGCATGCCGATGGAGCAGGTACCAAATCATCTCTGGCTTATTTATACTGGAAAGAAACAGGCGACCTAGGTGTTTGGAAAGGTATTGCTCAAGATGCCATTGTTATGAATCTCAACGACTTGTTGTGTGCAGGTGCATATCAACATATCACACTCTCATCAACCATTGGCCGTAATAAAAACCTAATACCGGGTGAAGTAATTGCAGCAATTATTGAAGGCACAGAAGAGTTTATTGCCATGTTGCAGTCTCACGGTATACAGGTGCATAGCACGGGAGGAGAAACAGCAGATGTTGGCGATTTAGTGCGCACTATTATTGTTGACTCGACCGTAACTGCGCGTATGCCAAGAAATAAGGTAATTGACAATAGCCGTATTAAACCCGGAAACGTTATTGTTGGATTTGCTTCCTTTGGTAAGGCCAGCTATGAAAATGAATACAATGGAGGAATGGGCAGCAATGGTTTAACCTTGGCAAGACATGATACCCTTTCAGCAAATTATAAAACCTATACAGAATCTTTCGACCCCTTGCTACCTGATGAATTGGTATATACCGGTAATCTAAATTTAACCGACCATTTACCCGGTCATCCATTGAATGTTGGTAAGATGATTTTATCGCCTACAAGGACTTTCTCTCCGCTTATCAAACAAATTCTCGAGCAACACGCCTCGCAAATTGATGGCATGATTCACAATACCGGTGGAGGCCAAACCAAAGTGCTGCATTTTACCTCGGGATTAAATATCATTAAGGATAATTTATTTGAAACGCCTCCGTTGTTTCAAATGATACAACAACAATCACAAACATCCTGGGAGGAAATGTACAAGGTATTCAATATGGGTAATTTGCTTGAGTTTTATACAGATGAAAAAACGGCAATAGAGTTAATTGCCATTGCAACTGCATTTCAAATTGAGGCAAGAATAATTGGCAGGGTAGAGTCCGGTGAAGGAAGCGTTCATATTGTTACACCATCAAATACATTCAACTATAAGCATTAACTCTTT
>JBIIGU010000102.1:0-4916 GCA_044236275.1 Bacteroidia bacterium
TTTTTTAATTGATACATTATGAAAAATCTGTTTCTAACTATTGTTGTACTTTTTACATTATCATCCTGCAATAACAATCCCAGAAAGAGCCTGCCGCAAACGGGAAATTTTGGCAAAACCATAACCGATACAGCTGCTATGACCACAGAGCAACTTATAAATATGATGACACTAACTGCAGAGCTGAAAGGAAACGTAAAAGGTGTAATTGATGAATACTGTAAAGGAGAAGGTTGCTGGCTTAGCTTAGAAAATACCAAAGGCGAACCCCTTCTGGTGGAAATAGAAAATAAAGCATTCGTTTTACCTTACAATATTGATGGGAAAGAAGCCATTATTTCAGGAACAGCAATTATTGATACAACTGAAGACGGTAAAATTGAAGTGGTGATGTTTGCCGATGGAGTTTTGATTAAATAAAGCTAAAGTTTTATACAAACATTTTTCGCTTCGGTAAAGAAACGCAAAGCTTCCCAACCTCCTTCACGACCTACTCCGCTGCTTTTTATACCGCCAAATGGTGTGCGTAAATCACGCAATAACCAACAGTTAATCCAAACAATACCAGCCTTAATCTGAGCAGCCATTCTATGAGCCCTGGTTAAGTTTTCTGTCCATATGGTGGATGCAAGTCCATATTCCGTAGAGTTGGCCATCAGCAAAACCTCTTCCTCTGTATCAAACGGAGTAAGGGTTACTACTGGCCCAAAAATTTCTTCTTGGTTGGTTCTGCAGTTATATAGCAAACCCTCAATAACAGTTGGTTCTATAAACCAACCATTGTTGCATCTTCCTTCTGGCTTAACAGCGTTGCCACCGCAAAGCACTTTGCCTCCCTCCTGCTTTGCCAATTCAATATAACTTAATACTTTTTCAAAATGCATTTTAGAAACAATTGCACCTGTTTTGGTTAATGCATCAAGCGGGTCGCCTACTATTAACTCTGCTTTAACTTTCTTTACAAATGCAGTTTTAAACTTTTCATAAAGTGGCCTCTCAATAAAAATCCGTGAACCGCAAAGGCAAATCTCACCCTGATTCAGAAAAGAAGACCGAACCGTTTCGGCAAGCATTTTCTCAAAATCACAATCAGCAAAAATAATATTGGGATTTTTGCCTCCCAGTTCTAAAGAAAGCTTTTTAAACATTGGTGCTGCTACGCGTGCAATCTCTGCTCCGGTTTTGGTTCCTCCGGTAAACGATATGGCTTTAATCTTAGGATGTGCGGTGATAGCACTGCCAACTTTTGCACCTAAGCCATGAACAATATTTAACACTCCGGCTGGCAAACCGGCTTCAATGCAAACCTCACTGAAGAGGAAGGCTGTCATGGGTGTTACTTCTGACGGTTTGGCAACTACACAATTTCCCGCAGCAATAGCAGGAGCAATTTTCCAAGTAAACAAGTATAGTGGTAGATTCCAAGGCGAGATGCATCCCACCACTCCAATTGGAGTTCTAAGGGTATAGTTAATGGCATGATCTCCCATCGGATGTGCCTCGCTTGCAAAATGCTCAATGGCTGTTCCAAAAAAACGCATATTGCTAACCGCCCTTGGAATCTCACCATTTCTTGAAAGCCAAAGTGGTTTGCCTTGGTCAATGGTTTCGGCTTTTGCAAAAGTATCCAAATTGCTTTCTATCAACTCGGCAATGCGCGTCATAATGCGTGCACGCTTTTCTGCAGGTGTATTGCTCCATTCATTAAAAGCTGCTTTTGCAGCATTAACGGCCAATTCAACATCCGCTGCATCGCTATCAGGGCATAGTGAATATACCGCACCTGTTGAAGGATCTGGATTATCGAGGTATAATTTTGAAACAGGCTCAATCAATTGCCCATTGATATAATTCATTATCTTTTGCATAAGGCGAATATAAAAAGTTCAGCAGAACTATTATGAAATAATGATTTGTAGATTGTATCTGTTTCTAAGAAACGGAATAAAAAAACTATTTAATGCCTGACATTGCCTTGTCTAAGGCAGCCATCGCATCTTTACCCACAATTGCAAGCGGTTGTCTTACGAGATTATTACACAATTTCATTTTACTCATCACATATTTTATTCCGCCTGGGCTGCCATCCATGAATAATGATTTCATCATTTCATAAAGATGAAAGTGAAGCAATTTTGCCTCTGCCATGTTGCCATTTAGCCCAAGCCTTACCATAGTTGTAAATTGTTTGGGATAAGCATTGGCAATAACAGAAATTACCCCGCACATACCCATCGGCAAAAATGGTAGTGTTAGGTTATCATCCCCTGAAATAACTTCAAACCCTTTAGGCTTAGCAGCAAGTATATCCATAAACTGCTCTGCATTGCCGCTGGCTTCCTTGATAGCTACTACATTTTTGCACTTGTTTGCAATTCTAAGCGAAGTAGCTGCTGTTAAATTTGAACCTGAGCGACCTGGAACATTATATAAAATAACAGGCAGCCTTGATGTTTTACTGATATGATTGTAATGATTAAAAATCCCTGCCTGATTGGGTTTATTGTAGTAAGGACTTACAGATAATATTGCCTCATACCCTTTTATGTTAAATGAAGCCATGTCAGCTGCAACCTCAGCAGTATTGTTACCACCAATACCTGCCACACATGGTATGCGAGCTGCAGCATGTTTTGCTACAAATTGGTAAATTTGTTTTTTCTCATCCTTATTCAAAGTAGGGGCTTCACCGGTGGTACCTAACACAACGAGATACTCAACCCCACCAGCAATTACATGATCGATGATATTGGCAAGGGAATCAAAATCAACACCCATATCTTTTTTAAAGGGTGTGATGAGCGCTACCCCTGTTCCGCTTAGTTTCATAAGTTCACTTTATTACTTTTAAATAAAAATCCATTTGTTCAATTAAAAAGGCCAGGCTGTTATTCTCTCCTGTATCTATCATTGCATCAAAATACCTAACACCTTCATTAATTGCCGGACCAATGCGATAATGTGCATGTGAGTATGCAGCTACGGCCAGCATGGGCAAAATAGGCTCCGTGTATATATTCAGTAGCCAGTCAAATTCCATTTCAATAAACCTACTTATTTTGGATTTAACCGGGAGATTAAGCGGTGAGAGCGTTTCCTGCCAGAAATACTCTGATTGTAAACTAAACTTTTTATTACCCGGCAACTGTTTCATTTCTACATATCCCAGCAGAAAAACCTTTTTGCCATCTGCCCTGAGTTTGTTTGCATACTGATGCACCATTGCCTCTTTCTCTATGTAAGTGGCATTATAAACAATACCCACGTGCTGCACCTGCTCATAAGCAAGCATTCTACTTTTCTTTTTATGTGCTGCTATTTCTTTGGTTAGCAGCAAATGGCCGAGGGTGTTTTTTATATCTTCGATTAGCGACATAAGTTGAATTTCAACTAATTCATTGCGAATTTAACAGGAGTAGGCAAAGTTCAGCGAATAATTGTCCACCACTGTAAGTATCATTTAATCTACATAATCTCTTAGGTAGTTATAACGCTCTGTTAATGCCCCATCCTGGGCAATGGTAGCATTTTTAATGATATGATCCTTGTCTTCAATAAGCAAATGTGGCAAAACATGTCGGATGAGCTGCTCCCCAAATTCTATCGAGGCGTCTACAGGCAATTCACATGGCAGGTTACCTACTGCCTGCACATCGATGGCATTTGCCAGAAAGGATTGTGTTTCGGATTCGAGAAATGGATTGTATCCATAAAACGGATTGGCTATGTTGGTGCTTCTTAAGGTTGATGGAAGAGGGCCTGGTATATCACAAGTGATATCAGAAATTACCTTGATGCGAAAATCTTTGGCTTTCATTTCTTCCTTGGTGAAAAATGGCGCAATACCCTCCTTCCAGAAAACCGCATTAATAAATACATCAGCTGATTTGGTATAGGGTTGAAAGCAACTAATATAATCCTCCGGATGCTTATAAAAATCGGACTTATCCCACTCACGTCCATCCCTTCTTTGATAATAATCTTCAGAACGTAATTGCACATAAACAGGATGGTCATATTCATTCTCTAAAAACTCCTCCTGCGATACATGATGTATTTTCAGCTTCTTCATAAACTCAATGGCACCATGTGCCACTCGTCCATCTCCACATATCACAATCTTCATTGGCGGCAAAGAAATTCCATGATATTGGGCATACATTTCCTGCATATTGCTGCATGCAGAAGCCTGCTTCAAATGATAAATGCCAAATTTCTTACCCCACATTAAAAACGCGTAATGTGCGCCTACAATACCGGCAAACCTACCAAATCCAATAATACGGTTACCGGCATCCCAAACCAGAGTTTCATAATCAACCAAACGAATATTTTTTTGGAGAATGGTGCGCAATAACTTGCGGTTATGCGGCTGCTTTTTTATGGTATGAGAAAAGAAGAGATATGTTTTATCAGACAACAATTCATCGACCGGAACCTCTTTAACTCCCAGTAAAATATTGGCAGCAGAAATATCCTCTACCACCTCAATTCCTTTTGACTGGTATGCTGCATCCGGATAACAGCGAGATGCAGATTGTTGAACCAACATCCGCGTGCCTGGGAACTTTTGCATAACCTCTTTACATTGGTCAGGAGTAAGCGGGGTTCGCAAGTCGGGAGGATACTTCCCTTCTCTAATAATTCCGATAATAGCCATATGGAGCAAAGATAAGCGCAATGCCTGTTTTTACATCATGGAAAAACCGTATTTTCGCCCTCGTATGACTAAGATGAACTTTGCTGAAGAAATGCGCTGGAGAGGGATGCTCCATGATATGATGCCTGGAACGGAAGAAGAACTAAATAAAGGTATGGTGCGCGGCTATATTGGTTTTGACCCGACAGCAGACTCTTTACATGTTGGCCATTTAATGCAGGTAATGACACTGATACATTTCCAACGTGCAGGGCAT
>JBIIGU010000103.1:0-4878 GCA_044236275.1 Bacteroidia bacterium
AGGAGAAGACGAATTGCTTCATGAAAAAATTGCAAAAACGGTGAGCACTCAAACAGACCTCACGCAAAAATTTCAGTCGAAGGTAGAAAGCCTTAAGTCTGCTATTACGCTGAACAGAAAAATTGCCTTTGTAAATGAGTTATTTAAGGAAAATACGGTGGAGTATGCAACAGCTATTGAAGCACTCAATAATGCGACTGATTTAACGGACGCTCAACGCATTTTAAGTGATTTAAAAAATAATTATACCTGGGATGAAAACAATGCACTGGTAAAGGAGCTGGAAGCATTGGTGGCGAAACGCTACAACGCTTTTTAAATTTCTTTACGCAGGCGAGCTACCGGAATATTCATTTGTTCACGGTATTTAGCAACCGTTCTGCGCGCTATGGAATAGCCTTTCTCTTTTAGTATTTCCATCAACCTCTCATCAGGCAAAGGTTTTCTTTTGTCCTCGGCTTCAATGGCATCTTTCAGAATTTTCTTTACTTCCCTGCTGCTCACCTCTTCTCCATCTTCTGTTTGTATGCCCTCGCTAAAGAAAAATTTAAGTGGCATTACACCATACTCTGTTTGCACATATTTGCTGTTTGCAACACGCGAAATAGTTGATATATCCAAACCTACCTGCTCAGCAATATCTTTCAAAATCATTGGGCGTAAACGGGTTTCATCTCCTGTTTCAAAAAAGGCATATTGGTATCGCAAAATTGCATTCATGGTTAGCAACAATGTTTGCTGGCGCTGTCTGATAGAATCTATAAACCACCGGGCACTATCCAGTTTCTGCTTAATAAACTGAGCTGTTTCTTTTAATTCTTTTGACGGCTTAACTGCTTCATCATAACTCTTCAGGGTTTCCATATAATTTCTGCTAATGCGCAAATCAGGAGCATTACGAGAGTTAAGCTGCACCTCTAACTTACCATTGTGCTCTACCAAAATAAAATCGGGTATGATATATTGTGGTTTCGAGTCCGACATGCTTTCACCCGGTTTAGGATTTAAGTGTGTAATTACCTGTATAGCCTCCTTCAGTTCATCATCTGTAATTTTAAGTTGCTTGCACAACTTGTCGTAGTGTTTTTTGGTAAAGTCTTCAAAGTAATCCCTAAGCATATCTTCTGCCAGCCTTACCCCTTTTTTCTGATGGTCTTTTCGTTTAAGTTGAAGTAGCAGACACTCCTGCAATGAAGTAGCTGCTATGCCGGCAGGATCAAGATTTTGTATTTTATGTAAACAACTCCTCATTTCCTCAAGTGTTGCTTCAATATTCATGGAAAAAGCCAAATCATTCTGAATGGCCTCCAGCGGTCTGCGCAGGTAGCCATCATCATCAATGGTGCCAATAATTTGTTTGCCTATCATTTCCTCTCTTTCATCATCTGCAATGGCATTAAATTGTTCCAGCAAAGATTCGTGAAAAGTAGCTGTTTCGGCTAGCGGTGTCTCTTTGCGCTCTTCATCTCCTTCATCGCTCAAATGAAAACCCTCTGCATCATAATCATCATTCACATACTCTTTAACATCTAGTGTTTCATCTACCAGATAATCCTCTACCGAAACATTTTCTTCCGGCTCTGAATCTTCATTGATTTCATTGTCTTTAAGCGCCTCTGTTTTAGAAATATCTTCATGGGCATCAATATCGTCTGCCTTAACCAAAGCGGGATTTTCTATTAATTCCTCCTCAACCCGCTGCACCAAATCTATGGAGTTAAGTTGCAATAACTTAATAAACTGAATCTGCTGCGGAGACAGTTTCTGAAGAAGTTTCTGCTGTAGTCCCTGTTTTAACATAACCCTGCTACACTAAAAATAATGCCAAATACCTTTTTGAGCACACTTGGCTTACTAAATATTTGTATTTTCGCACTTTAAAATTCAAACAAACATACAAAATGTATATCAAAGATTTGGGTTTATATGAGGGGAAAGAGGTTACCCTAAAAGGCTGGGCAGCCAATAAAAGAGAAAGCAAGGGTCTGGTTTTTATTATTGTACGCGATGGCTCAGGCTTGTGCCAAACTGTAGTAGATGCAAGTAAGGTAGCCGAAGATATTTTTGAGGCTGCAAGAAAAGTAACTCTAGAAACATCACTGATAATTAGCGGAATAGTGGTTAAAGATGAGCGCCAGGTTGGCGGATATGAGCTGCAGGCAAGTCATGTTGAAATTATTCAAACCGCTGTAGATTACCCGATAGCAAAAAAAGAACATGGCGTTGATTTTTTGATGGATCATCGCCACCTGTGGCTGCGTAGCCAGAGGCAATGGGCCATAATGCGCATACGCAACAGAATTATTTTTTCCATTCACCAATTTTTTCAGGAAGATGGATTTGTGCAGATGGATGCCCCTATTTTTACCGGCAATGCCTGCGAAGGAACTACCAATTTATTTGAAACAGAATATTATGGCGAGCAGGCATACCTTTCTCAATCAGGCCAGCTCTATGGAGAAGCGATGGCTATGGCCATGGGTAAGATTTACACATTCGGGCCAACGTTTAGGGCAGAAAAATCGAAAACACGCAGGCATCTTTCTGAATTTTGGATGATTGAACCCGAAATGGCGTTTTACGACATATTTGACAATATGGACTTGATTGAACGTTTCCTTAGAAGAGTGGTGAGTGATGTGTTACAAACATGTAGAACAGAATTGGAAACCATTGGCAGAGACACCTCTATCCTGGAAAATATTATTAAACCATTTCCCCGTTTAACATACGATGAGGCCGTTAGCATTATAAAAGGAGAAAAAGATGTAAACGGTAAAAACGCCATTACATCACTTGAAACGGAGTTGGAAGTGGTGAAAAAACGCATTGACGAAATACATGCAGAGATAAAAGAGCGTGAAGAAAAAATAAAAACACCCGGCATGAAAAAGGGTGAAATAGGATTTAATCAGGCTAAAATTGATAAGTTAAAGCAGGAGTTGGATGATATGGAGGAGCAGGCACGCAATATTCCGCAATGGCTAAACAGTGCCAAAACATTTGAATACGGAAATGATTTTGGAGGCAGTGACGAAACCGTGCTAACACGATTGTTTGATGTACCCATTATGGTATATAACTGGCCACATGCCGTGAAGGCCTTTTATTTGAAGCGCGATCCGAACGACAGCCGTTTTGCCCGAGGCGTAGATACTCTTGCTCCTGAAGGCTATGGCGAGATTGTTGGTGGCGGAGAGCGCGAAACAGATGAACAGTTGCTTATTGAAAAAATTAACGAGCATGAGCTGCCCATGCAGGCTTTTGAATGGTACCTTGATTTGAGAAGATATGGTGCAGTGCCGCATGCAGGCTTTGGTTTAGGTCTTGAGCGCTTGGTAACCTGGATTTGTAAATTGCCTCATGTGCGCGAAAGCATTCCTTTCCCTCGCATGTACGGAAGACTACTGCCTTGATAAAGCATTGCCTAATACCAGTCTTAGTTTTTACTGCAATGGCAGCCGCTGCGCAAACAGTCGGCAACACTGATACATTGTACATTAAACAGTTTCAAAAACAGAACAATATTCAAGTAAACGCCTGGAATACCGATGTTGACTTTATTCTTAATCCTCAACTAAAAAATAAAGATTTTTCTGTTCGCATTTCTCCAAATGTGCGCAACCAAATAGGATTCTCATTTGGGTTAAAAAAGGTGACGCTATTTATAGGTGGCCAAATTCCAGGAACCGATCTAAATACCAATCCATATGGTAAAACCCGTTTCATAGACTTCTCTTTTGGTTATTTTAAAAACCGCTGGGGTGGCGAAATTTATTATCGCAATTTTGATGGACTTTACAGAGCAGCTACCGATGCTTCTCCTATTGAAGCTTTGCCCAATACACGACTTACAAATTATGGTTTAAGTTTATTTTATGCGCTTAACAAACGCTTCTCTTATCGCTCTGCCATTTCTCAGCAAGAACAACAACGCATTTCATCTGGATCATTTGTGCTGCTTGGCAACATGCACCACCGTAGCCTGGTTTCCGGTAGTTCTGTTATTCCTACTGCAATCGATTCAATTGATAACTTCGGTAGCCTTACCGGCTTAATTGATATCCGGTTCTTTACACTCAACATTCGTCCAGGATATGGCCATAATTTTGTGTTTAAGAAGGGCCTGTACTTTGTTTCACCTTCTGTATTTGCGGGTGCCGGCATCGGTACATACGAGTATCTGGCAAAAGCCGGCCGCTTTGATGGCTTTAATGCAGATTTTGATTTCCATGCCAAACTAACTGCCGGAATAAACCACCATAAATGGTTTGCCAGTATGTTTGTGGTATATGACCGAAGCCTCAATGTGTTTAGTACCAAACAAGTATCACTGCAAACCGTAAGTTATGGCATCAATCTAGGCATACGCTTAAATAGTTTTTTCCGCATTAAATGGCTGTAAATAAAAAATATTCCCTTGCATTTTTTCTGCTCATTTTGTGCGGCAGTAGCTTGTTTGCTCAAAAGAAAGATTTCATCAGGCGAACATTGAATTGGGGATATAACATCGTTCAGGGCGATTCAGCCAAACCGCATAAAAAATATTTCCTCGTCATACCCTTGTTTTCATATAGACCCGAAACCCGCTGGAACGTGGGGGTTTCCACCTCATATATTTTCAGGTCAAAACATAATGATACACTCACAAGGCCTTCTGCAATAAGGGTTAATATGGCCTACACACAAAACAATCAGTATTCGGTTAGGCCGCAGGTTGAGTATTTTTCAAAGGCAAATAAAATCAATATCAGAGCTCAATATTTATTTACCGATTTTACAGAGTACTTCTGGGGTGTTGGCAATAATATGCCATTAAACGATAGAGAACTTTACGGTTTCAGGCTTCACCGTTTGAATATAAGAGCAGGATATTTG
>JBIIGU010000104.1:0-4827 GCA_044236275.1 Bacteroidia bacterium
GCCCGTAAGTGAATATAAAAACAGCAACAGCATTGAAGGCAATACCCGTATGCAGCACGAAAGCAAACTGGTGCTGCAAAAATGGCCTTGCCGTAAAAGACAAAACTTTGCGCAAATATTTTGAAATCCTAAACCACCATGTTGCTTTAGCTTATATAGAGTTTGTTGCGCAGTGCCATAAATATGACGATGCACTAAACAAAGCCTTATGCTAAATGAATGTTGCTTGTTCGTCAGGCCTTGGAATATTTTTATATAAAAAATTTACAACGCAAATAGGTTGCGAGGTGCTTTGCTCAAATTTGTAGCAAAAATAGGCGGATTCAAAAAGCGCGCTTATTTTTACAAATGAATTTGAATTTGAAACCAATTAATAACTAAATTATGAGTACCGACAACAAAGAAAAACTCAAAGCCCTCCAGCTAACCATTGATAAGCTGGAAAAACAATACGGTAAAGGCACCGTAATGAAAATGAATGACAAAAGCGTGGAGCCTATTGAAGCTTTGTCATCCGGATCTTTAGGATTGGATATTGCCTTAGGCATTGGCGGGTATCCAACCGGACGTATCATTGAAATTTACGGACCTGAATCTTCAGGTAAAACCACACTCTCATTGCATGCCATAGCTGAATCACAAAAACGTGGGGGCATTGCTGCCTTTATAGATGCTGAGCATGCTTTTGATAAGAGCTATGCAGAGAAATTGGGCATTGATGTAGAGAATTTACTTGTATCACAACCTGATGATGGAGAACAAGCGCTTGAAATTGCCGATGCGCTAATCCGCTCAGGTGCTATTGATATCATTGTAATCGACTCTGTTGCTGCATTGGTTCCTAAAGCAGAGATTGAAGGCGATATGGGCGAAAGCAAAATGGGTTTGCAGGCACGCTTAATGAGTCAGGCACTGCGCAAGCTAACCGGCACCATTAATAAAACAGGTTGTGTATGTATTTTTATCAATCAGTTGCGCGAAAAAATAGGTGTTATGTTTGGCAACCCCGAAACAACAACCGGTGGTAATGCGCTTAAATTTTATGCATCGGTTCGTTTAGATATTCGCAGAATAGGGCAGCTTAAAGAAGGCAACGATATTGTGGGCAACCGTACCAAGGTTAAAATTGCTAAAAACAAAGTGGCACCGCCTTTCCGCACCGTTGAGTTTGATATTATATATGGTGATGGTGTATCTAAAGTTGGCGAAATAGTTGACCTGGGCGTTGATCTGGAAATTGTTAAAAAGAGCGGATCGTGGTTTAGTTATAACGATACCAAACTGGGACAGGGAAGAGATGCAGTAAAACAACTGCTACTAGACAACCCTGAAATGGCTACCGAAATTGAAGCTAAAATCAAAGAAAGAGCCTTTGGTGGCGGCTACAGAGCAAAGGTAGAGGCGGGCGAATAGTTTCAATTTCAAATTCGCAGATTCCCTGGTGTGAGCAATTGCATCAGGGTTTTTGTTTAATAGCTAATCCTAAAAAGCCGATATGCTTCGGTTCATGTATATTGATTTATACTCAATTATTTTTTCATCTGTTTCTGCACTTCTTGAAATGTAATTTTAGCCAAATCATAAATAATCTTCTCTTTGGTTTCTCTATCTGCACCGCGTGTCATTATACCAATTAAGAAGGGTTTGCCTGTATAATAAACAATCCCGAAATGGTGCAGTTGTAATACATTTCGATTGCCCTTTTGGTCAAACACATCTCGTTCGCCATACTTATGTGCAATAGCATATTGGGCAGGAACGGCAGACCGTATACCATTTTTGTAAACAGATTCAGAAAGAATTTGTAAGGCTTTTTCCGACATGTCTTTATTCAGGTAGCCGGCATTGTACAGAATCCTAAAGACTGCAGCATATCTATTAACTGCAACAAAATTGGTATTAATACCCGCATCTTCATTTATCGAAAGATTTAATTCTTTTTCTGTTTTTACAATTTTATCTATTCCCATGTAATGCATTAAAATCAGTGCAGCTGCATTATCTGAGTATGCTATCATTTGTCTGATATATTCTTCTACTGTGTAATATTGTTTATCGGTTTTTTCAAAACCACTCTCTTCATCTATTTCTTTAAAATTTTCTTTTATATACTGGATTTTGGTTGCAAGTAAATCCTTGTTCTGCTGCGCCTCTTTCAAAACGGTAATCATAATAGGCACTTTCATTAAACTGGCAGGGCTAAACATTTCTTTTTCATTAATACCAATCCACAAGCCATTGTTTAAATCTCTGAAGTAATACGAAATATGAATATCCGGATGCTTGGATGTAATATTGTTTATATAAGATAAAATTTTAGGTTTAAAAATAACCAGCTCATCCATTATCAGTTGGCTGCTATCTAAACAAGCCAGTAGCGGATTGGTATATTTATAATGGTAGGTTGTACTCATTGCATATTCGGATTTATAACGTTTGGTAGCCACTTTGCTATTCATATACTTTCCAGCCAAAAATCCGGATCCAAATGCCACTAAGATTAAGAAACTAGTTAGGATAATTTTTTTCATATGTGGTAAAAAATTGCAATATCATAAATAGCATTAAAATTGAGAAATATTTTGATGTTTTATAATATCAATTCATTTATATACATTGGAAAAGCATTTTATGATTAGCTATTGGGAGAAAAAACATTTTTTGTGTTATGATTATTTAATCATCGGGTCGGGCATTACCGGTCTTTCAGCGGCTTGCAGCATTAAGGATAGGCAGCCCAATGCAAGTATTGCGGTGTTAGAACGAGGCTTGTTGCCAACAGGTGCTACTACAAAAAATGCCGGTTTTGCGTGCATAGGCTCATTTACAGAAAAGTGGCATGATTTGGAATTAATGGGCGAAGATGCATTTCTTCAGCTCATTGAAGACAGGTGGAAGGGACTTGGTAAACTGCGCAGCAGGTTGGGCGATGAGCAGATTGAATATGTAAATAATGGTGGTTATGAATTGCTTTTTACCAACCAACATATTAAAGAAGAGCAAATGCAGCACATGAATGGGTTGCTCAAAAAAATTTTTAATCAGGATGTTTTTAGAATAGATGCTTCACTCATTCAGTCTTTTGGTTTCAATAAGCAAATGCTTAGCAATATTGTTGTAAATTGTTTAGATGCGCAACTAAACAGCGGTAAAATGATGCGTGCTTTATATCGTATGGCAGCATCACTTAATACCTATATAGCAACGGGGGCAGAGGTGATGCATATTGAGGAGACCGACAGTGGAGTAAATGTATTTGTAAAAAATCCACTATCAACAGAACCCTTATTGTTTAAGGCAAATAAGGTTGCAATATGCACCAATGCATTTACAGGCAAATTTTTTCCTGAGTTGGAAATTACTCCAGGAAGAGGTCAGGTAATTGTTACAGAACCCATCCATGATTTAAAAGTGAAGGGTGTATTTAGTTTTGATGAAGGCTATTATTACTTCAGAAATATAGATAACAGAATTTTGTTTGGTGGCGGTCGCAATCTCGACTTTGAAGGCGAAACAACAACAGCGTTTGGCCCTAACCAAAAAATCCTAGATAAGCTAAATTATTATTTGCATGAAATGATTTTGCCGGGTCATCGTATCAAGATAGATAGGCAATGGTCGGGCATTATGGCATTTGGTAAAAACAAATTGCCGCTTGTGCAAAAAGTATCAGATCATATAGCGGTTGGAGCCAGGCTAAATGGCATGGGCATTGCCCTTGGCAGCAAAATAGGTGAGCAAATTGCTGAAATGCTTGTTAGCAGCTAGCCAGTAAATAATTACTTGCCATTGTTTCTTACTTTAATAGCATTGTTGCGGCCATAAATAAAATATACCAGCACACCAATAGCCATCCAAACAGCCATAATTTGCCATGCATATTTATTTAAAAATGCCATTTGTGCAAGGCATGATACAATGCCCAAAACAGGAATAAAAGGAGTAAACGGAGTTTTAAAAGGCCTTTGCAAATCGGGCTTTGATTTTCTTAGCACAAGAATAGCCAAACAAACCATTGCAAAAGCAAGCAAGGTTCCTAAAGATACCAGTTTGCTGAGCACGCCAATAGGAAAAAGACCGGCAAGCAGCATGGCAAATAAACCGGTAATAATGGTAGAAACATAAGGGGTTCCGTATTTGTGATGCACCTTGCCAAATGCAGGCGGCAGCAACCCATCTTTCGACATGGTAAAGAAAATTCTGGGTTGGCCCAGCAGCATTACCAAAATAACAGAGGTAAGACCGGCAATGGCACCTGCTTTAATCAACCATGATAACCATTTCCATCCAATTGCATCCACTCCCAATGCAATGGGATCCGGAACACCCAGATTAGGGAATGGAACCAAACCGGTTAATACCAGCGCAACCAAAATATATAAAACCGTACAAACAATAAGAGAGCCTAAAATGCCCCACGGCAAATCCTTCTGAGGATTTTTTGCTTCTTGTGCAGCTGTTGATACCGCATCAAAACCTATATAAGCAAAGAAAATTACTGCCGCTCCACGAAAGATGCCACTCCATCCGTAATGCCCGAATTCTCCGGTATTTTCCGGAATAAAAGGAAACCAGTTATCGGTATTCATAAAACCAATTCCGGCAATTATAAAAACAACAATAACTGTGGTTTTTATGGCTACAATTACATTATTAAATTTAGCAGATTCGTGCACGCCTACTATCAACAAAGCCGTAATAGCACCAACAATAAGCATGGCTGGCAGGTTCATTAATCCGTCTGTTATAATAAACTGATGCAAATCTCCATCATAGGCAACAGGTGCATTGGTTAAAGCAGGTGAAAGGGTGATGTTAAAATTCTTT
>JBIIGU010000135.1:0-4113 GCA_044236275.1 Bacteroidia bacterium
GCTCAGAATAACCTGACTCAACACCAACAAATCTCCCAACTCATTCTCGCCAACAAACAAAATGGTAAACAATGCCGGAATGATGGCAACCAAACGGGTAAGCAAACGCCTTAACCAAGGGCTGATACGCAGGTTGAGATAGCCTTCCATTACAATTTGTCCGGCAAGCGTGCCTGTTATGGTTGAGCTTTGACCCGCGGCAATCAATGCAATAGCAAACAGTGCAGGAGCCATATCGCCAAAAATATTTCGGAGAAGAAGGTGGGCATCCTTAATATCAGAAACCTCATAATACCCGAGTTTATAAAAAGCAGTTGCAGCCAGAATAAGAATAGCTGCATTAACAAAAAATGCCAGATTGAGCGCAACAGCTGAATCAATAAAATTAAATTTAATTGCCTTAGATAAGCCGGCATCATCCTTTGAAAACTTTCGGGTTTGTACCAGTGCAGAATGCAGGTATAAGTTATGCGGCATTACTGTTGCACCAATAATACCAATGGCAATATACAAAGCAGAATGAGACAAAGTAGAAGGCACAAAACCTCTGGCCACTTCGGCAAACTGCGGTTTAATTATGAGCATCTCCAACACAAAAGATACACCGATAATGGCTACCAGCACCAAAATAAATGCTTCCATTTTGCGTATGCCTTTATTGAGCAAGTATAGTAGCAAAAATGTATCGAGGGCAGTAAGTACCACTCCGTAAACCAGCGGAATGTTAAACAACAGCTGCAAACCGATGGCCATTCCTATTATCTCAGCCAAATCGCAGGCGGCAATTGCAATCTCGGCAAATACATAGAGTGAAATATTGGCCCATTGCGGATACTGCTGCCGCGAGGCCTGAGCCAAATCCCAACCTTTAACAATGCCTAAACGCGCGGCCAAACTTTGCAAGAGCAATGCCATAAGGTTACTCATGAGCAATACCCAGATAAGATTATACCCAAACATGCTACCCCCGGCAATATCAGTGGCCCAATTGCCCGGGTCCATATAACCCACGCTAACCAAATAAGCCGGACCAACAAAAGCTAAGAGCGTTCGCAGAAAATTTTTCTTTTCCGGTACCTTCACACTCTCGTGCACTTCACTTAATGATTTTCCCTGTCTCATAATCAATACTGTTTCACTAAAATATTTTTGGCCACATCTTTACTGATGCTGATGGATAGTTTGCCGTTTATTTTGAGTTTAAGCGACCCATCGTAGGCATTGATTTCGTCAATGCTGCATGATGTGCCCAGCGTTAAACCAATTTTATTAAGGTGCTGTAAAAATAATGCACTATGGTCTGCCACACCCGACATCACTACCTGCTGATGTTCCTTGATGGTGTTGAGCAATACAAATTCAGATTTTTTAAAATCACCGTATTTGTTTGGTATCGGATCACCATGCGGATCATGTGAAGGAAAACCCAAAAAAGCATCCAGCTTATCTATAAGCAAGGCAGAATTGATATGCTCTAATTGCTCTGCAATTTCATGCACCTCATGCCAGCCAAATTTTAAGGTATCGCATAAAAATACCTCCCAAAGGCGATGCTTGCGCACGGTGTCTATGGCAACCCGCTTACCCTTCTCCGTTAATTCAACTCCTTTGTATTTTTCATACTTGAGCAGTTTTTTTTCAGCCAGCTTTCTAATCATATCCGTAACCGATGCCGCTTTGGTTTGCAGCATATCTGCAATGGCATTGGTGCTAATGGATTCCCGATTGTTCTCCGAGAGTTTGTAAATAGCCTTGAGGTAATTTTCTTCGGTAAATGAATACATGAGGCAAATATAGTATTTTTAGGCGTGTCTAAATTTTATTTTTATACAAATCTAAATGACACTTTTGTTTCAAACTATATATCTGTATGTTTGTTTTTTGTATTATGATCATCAAAAAATTTATTTCGTATATCACGTTTTGGAAAAAACCTGAACCCGGAGCCCCGCATTCTTTTAATTTAAAAATGATGCATGGCATCAATAAAATATCCATCCTCATGTTTTTGATAGCTGTGGTTATTATGATTATTAAATTTGCCTTCTGATAAAGTGGAACAATTATTGAAGACAGATTAACACATTTTAAAACAAACTATGCTACTATTATTTATTGTATTTGCCTTGCTTAGCTTAGGCGTTAGCTGGCGCTTCCGCTCAAAAGTAAATCGTTACAGTCAGGTGTCATTGCGACATGACATGAGCGGTGCCGAAATTGCAGAATCCATGTTAAAAGACAATGGAATTTTTGATGTAAAGGTAATCAGCACCGAAGGTTCTTTAACAGACCACTACAACCCGCTAAACAAAACGGTAAATTTAAGCCACGATGTCTATCATGGCAGGCATATTACTGCCGCCTCTATTGCTGCGCATGAATGCGGACACGCGGTGCAGCATGCCAATGCCTACAGTATGCTCAAATTTCGTTCGGCAATGGTGCCTGTACAAAATGCAAGTGCACGCATACTCAATATCATCATTATGGTGATGATGTTTGGCGGTATGTTTTTATTTAAAGCATTTCCGTTTGAGATTGTATTGCTTACCATCATAGCCTGCCAGGCTGTTATTACCTTATTTTCTGTGATAACCTTGCCTGTTGAGTTTGATGCCAGCAACCGTGCCCTTGCATGGCTTACCAATAAAGGCATTGTGATGAGTGATGAGCGTGATATGGCTAAAGATGCATTGAAATGGGCGGCCATGACCTATGTGGTTGCAGCGCTTTCTGCCATTGCCTCTTTACTTTATTGGGTAATGATGCTGCTAGGCAAAAGAGATTAAAATTAAAATTCAATTAAGCCCCGCAAGGGGCTTTTTTATTGCCATAATTTTTGGTATCAATTATCGTTTAATTGAATATTTTTGAATCGGTGAGATTTCAATTCCTAATCCTTTTAAGTTTATTAACCCGGCTGGCCCTTGCTCAGGTTGGCGGCACCTCAACCTATCAGTTTCTTAGCCTGCAACCCAATGCACGCATTGCATCCCTGGGCGGATATGCCATAGCCACGCGTGAAAACGATGTAAATCTGGCCTCTCAAAATCCTTCGCTGCTCAGCAAGGATATGGACAATCAGTTGGCATACAACCACGTATTTTATTTTGACGGTATTGGTGCCGGCCACGTGGCTTATGCCAAGCATAAAGACAGTGTGGGCACATTTATGGCTGGCCTGCAATACATAAGCTATGGCACTTTTAGGCAAACCAGTGCTACCGGAGATGTATTGGGCGAGTTTACTGCAGCCGAGTATTGCTTTCAAGCCGGCTATGCCAAGTCGTTTAATAAGCTAACCGTTGGCGGTCAGTTAAAATTTATTTACTCTACACTTGAGAGCTACACCTCTTTGGGTATTGCAACAGATTTATCAGCAACCTATTACGACCCTGAGCAATTGCTTACGTTATCTGTTGTGTCATCAAACCTCGGTACACAAATTAAAACATACCGACAAGGAAATAATGAGCAACTGCCATTTAACCTGCAGGTAGGTGTAAGTAAAAAGTTTGCCCATGCACCCTTTCGCTTTTCATTGGTGGCACACAACCTGCAAAACCCGGGTGGATTGCTCTATAACAATCTTAATAAACCCGGCCTGAGAAAGGATCTGGAAACAGGCCAGCCTATACCGGAATCTTTCAACGCATTTGATCAGGTATTGAGTCATTTGAATTTAAGCGGTGAACTATTGCTTGGAAAAAGTTTTTATCTGGGTTTGGGATATAACCACTTGCGCAGGTGGGAAATGAAACTCGAGGAAACAGGCGGAATGACCGGATTTGCATGGGGTTTTGGTTTAAGGCTTTCAAAATTTCAGTTGGCTTATGGCCGCACGGGCTATCATGTGGGCCACTCTACCAACCACATTTCGTTTATTGTATTTATGAACGAGTACCTGAAAAAGAAAAAAACGTCTTCCTAATTATCCCCGCGTTGCTTTACTTTGCTGAAACAACTGCATAATGCCTGAATCTAAAATTATCATTGCCATTGATGGTTTCTCCTCTTGCGGCAAAAGCACATTGGCTAAACAATTAGCCAAACAACTCGGCTATCGGTTTATTGATACAGGCGCCATGTACAGAGCTGTTGCATTATACTTGC
>JBIIGU010000211.1:0-3296 GCA_044236275.1 Bacteroidia bacterium
TACATGGTAATAATCTCTTCCTTGGTATAGCGCTGCTCAATGCGTACAGCCGTTATCCACTCCTTTAATTTCGTGGTGGCTTTATAAAAAATATTATCAAAACGCTTGCGAGGAAATAAATTTTTTGCGAGTTGTTGCGTAATGGTTGAAGCACCGCGTTTTTTGCCAATCAAAGCATACAAAGCAATGGATGATGCGCCTCTAAAATCTATACCTGAGTGGTTATAGAAACGAATATCTTCTGTAGCCACCAAAGCGTTAATCAGATTTGGACTCAAGTCGTCAAAAGATGTATTCGATCGGTTTTGTAAAAAGTATTTACCCAACAGTACCCCATCTTCAGAATATACTTCTGATGCCAAGAAAGTTTTAGGATTTTCAAGCTCCACAAGCGCAGGCAACTCACCAAACCAGCCCATGGCTATCATTACAATAAATAACAAGAATGCAAGTAATCCGCCAAAAACAAGTAACCAAAGCCACTTTATAAACTTTATAAATGGATGCCCGAAAAACAATTCTTTAATATTCACGGTTTTTGTGCATTTAGTTTCTGAACATAATCGGCAAATAATTTTTGATAGGCATCTGATTTGCTTTCCTTCATCATCTTTTTAAAATTATTTACACTGATTACAAAGTTTAAATAAGTTCCGTCAAAGCCTAGAAATTTTTTTACCAATAATCTTGTTTCAGCAGATTTAAAATAATCTATTCCCAGTTTAAGTTCCTTGAATTGCCTAACCAGCAATAATTGATAACCATCATTGGCTACGTAGGTATTTGCACGAAGGTTGTCAAACTGATAGAACTCGTCATTGTATTTGGTAACCTTTGCTACCATTTCATTCATATCGGCCTTCTCGGCCTTGGTTGCAAAAACATAATAATATTGCTGGCCGGCTTCTTCTATAACAAAATCCGGTTCCGCCTCCTGCTTCACTGAATCAGGCAAAGCTGCGGCCTGCTGCTTTTTCATGTAATCCAGTATAAGCTTGGCCCGCTCAGCTTCCTCTGTTTTAGGATAGGCAGCCACTATCTCTTCTAGATTCCTTTTAAAGACCTGAACTGAATCTGTTTTACCAATTGCCAGTGTATACAATAAATCAAATTTAGCCTGAATACGATTGCCATTATATTTTTTGTCTGCTTCATTTTTCAATGTTTTTACAAGTATGTAATCCCCTTTATTAAAGGCATCATACATCTGTTCATACATGGCTAATACTTCCTTATTGGTTTCATTCTCGGTATTGGCAATCCGCTTATTTTGCAAAATAAGTGCAAAGGGGCTTTCCGGATATTTATCAATTAGCAGTGCCCTAACCTCAGCAGCTTTAGAGGATTGTGAAAGTTTATTATAATCTTTATATAAACGGTAAAGAGCCTCGGGCTCAAAAGTATTATTTATAAATTTGGTATTGAGTAGCTCATAAGCTTTAATGGCTTCCTTATAATCCAGAATTTTTTCATCGTACACTACTCCAATAGCAAAGTGTGCCTCAACTGAACGTTGCAGGGAGCGTTTAAAATCTTCTTCACTGGTCGGTACATTTTTAATCCACTCCGCACGGTCAGCAGCAATCTCTTTTTTAGAGTCACCGGCACCAGTCTGCTGCTCTTTACCTGTGGTTTTAGAGGTAGCAGCATCACCTTTCTGAGTAGAGTCTACAGGTAGTTTTGTATCTGTGATTTCATCCCCTTCCTTCTTGGGCTTTTCTTTGGCGCTGTATCTCCAAAAATCCTCATTGGTGCGGTTGCCCCATTTCTTGGAACTAAAAAAATCTGCACGTCCTGATGCAATTAATCCTGCATTATAAAAATACCACTGCGCACCGGAGCCTCCCATATTATTGTTGATATTGGTATTTCCTCCTGCGTTCTGGTTTAACCTAAGCGATTCTTCATTGCTTTTCCTTTCCTTCTCTGCCTTTGCCTTGGCTTCATCAGCTATTTTCTTAGCGGCAATCCACTGATCTATTTTTTTCTCAAGCTCATTCTTGCTAAGTTTAGACAAGCGTTGCAAGCTATCTTCAGTTTCAATTATCACATAGTTGCTTATCAACTCTGATAAAACATTTTTCTTATCAATAATTTTTTGATAGTTTTTGTAGGTTGATGGCAATGTAGTTGCTGTGCTATCATAGTATGCCTGTGCCAATTTATAATCCGGAATATCAAGATACAAATTACCAAGGGCTAAGTATGACATGGCTTTTTGATAATTGTTGCTTTTACTTTTCGCCACAGATAGCTGATATTGCCTGATAGCCTCCGGAGTATTTTTTTGTTTGTATTCCAGATTCCCCAACTCATAATGTATCTGATCATACAACCCGTCATTCTTATCATCTCTTAGCATGCGTTTAAGAGAACGCCTGATCTTTTTAACTGATGCTTTATCATTTGAATCATATACTTTGGATATGTTGAGGATAGCATTAAATTCAAAATCATAGGGTGCCAGCATACCCAGTATTTTTGTAAAATATTTTTTCGATAGTGCCATGCTATCCATTGCCTGGTAAAGTTGTGCCATAATATAGGTATACCTGATTTTATCGGGCTTGCTTTCAGAAAAGCCCAAAGCCTTTTGCATATATTCAACACTACGGGCATACTTATCCTGTTTCATGGAAATATCGGCTGCAGTTGCATAAATTTCTTTGTAGTGATTTTTTGGCACCACTCTGAAGATACGTTTCATGAGGGAAGGTTTTATTTCCTTGCCTTTGGATGATTTGGGGCCCACCTCACTTAACAACAAGCCCATCACAGCCTCTGCTTCATCAACTTTCTTAAGTCCAATATAACATTTGCAAATCCAAGCAGTAGATAATGGCCGTAGACCATCATTTTTATACTTAGAGTTTATGTATTGAAATACTTCAAGCGCTGCATAATAATCACGCTTATAATAATGCGATTTACCCATGAGCAGATAACTGTCGTCCGTGTATCGGCCAACTGTGTGGTTTTGAATAGAAAGTGAAGCCTTTTTCATAGCCTCATCAAAAAGCCCACTATTGCCTTTTGCAGCAGCCTCATCGGCATAGGGAAACACTTCAAGTATTCTGGAGAAATCATCTTTGTGCGCTTTTTGCAAAGCGTCTGTTGCATCAAGCAGTTTTTGCTCACCATTAAAATACACATTATAATGACCGGTAAGCGTATGCCACTCTCTATTAATTCTGCGGTTACGCGTTGGGTTACATGCCAGCGTAATGATTACCGGAAGTAGAAAAAGTATGATTTTTAATCTTTGCAACGCTTTATTTAAACAGATACGGGATGAA
>JBIIGU010000105.1:0-4766 GCA_044236275.1 Bacteroidia bacterium
ATCCTCAATGGAAATAATTTCATATGGCACACCAAGTTTTTGTGCCATTTCCACTGCATCAGTTACCGACCCCTCAGATGAAAAACGAGACGGCAGCAACACTGCTTTAACATTATCTTTTCCCAATGCCTCAGCAGCTAAGGCAAGCACTAATGCAGAGTCAATACCACCTGATAAACCCAGAATGGCTTTGCTGAATCCCTGCTTCAAAAAATACTCTCGAATACCCAGTACCAATGCCTGACGAATATTCTCTAACTCGTGGTTATTCTCTTTTTGCAAGTGTTTTTTAAGCACCTTAACTTCCTTACTTTTATTTAGCATGTAAATGCCACCGTCTTCCACGAAATGATTCAACTCATCGGCAATCTCACCGTTGGCATGCAATACCATTGATCCGCCATCAAAAATAAGCTGCGTTTGCGCACCTGTCATGTTTACATAAAACAATGGAATATTGTATTTCTTTACATTATCCCTCATCACCTGTTTACGCTGGTCGATTTGTGTTTTTGAAAATGGCGAGGCAGCAATATTTATCATCACATCTGGCTGTTGTTTCATCAGCTCATCCATGGGGTTGATGATATACATTGGATTTTCATTGATATTCCAAAGGTCCTCACAAACCGTTAAGGCAATGGTGAAACCTTTATAGGCAATGCAATTAAAAATTCTGTTAGGCTCAAAATACCGATATTCATCAAAAATATCATAATTGGGCAAAAGCGTTTTATGCACCACTTGGCTAATTGTTCCATCAGCAAGCAAGAAAGCCGCATTATATAAATCTTTGCCTTCTTTTACTGGATTAATAAGCGGTGCACCCACAATTGCTGCAATACCTTTGCAATTAGAAGCAACGGCAGATATCCCATCTTCGCATCTTTTTATAAAATCATTAAACTCCAGAAAATCTCGAGGAGGATAACCGCATATGCTTAATTCAGAAAACACAATTAAATCAACACCATCCGTTTTAGCCTGATTAATTGCGTGAATCATCTTGGCTGTGTTATAAGAGAAATTACCGGTATGATAATTTAATTGAGCTATTGCTATATTCAGTACAGACAAAGTGATGAATTTAAATTAAAATAATACTCCTGCATGTAGTGCAATAAAATTCAAATGAGTGCTCCATCTGCTATCGCTGGTGAAACTGTTTAATCCATTGTCATACCTTACCCCTGCAAATAAGAGCGAATTCCCGAAAAAGTTATATTGAATACCTGCACCAATAATCATAGATAAACGCAAGCTGTTTACATCATCTGAATATTTAGCCTCCATAATATCGAATTGATCTGCCTCGTCCGGTTCATTAATGTTTACGTTATTGTAACTCACCCCTGCAGATCCTGCAATATCTGCTTTGGCTCTGATAAGCCATCCTGCCCCCATACCAAATTCACCATAGTATCGAAGATAGCCAATTTCCTTGGTACGCATGCGCAACAAGAGTGGCATCTGAAAATATTGCAACCTGTAATCATAAGTTAATTTCTTGCCATTGGCCGGTGTCTTCACTCCATTGGATTGTATAGCGGTGTATTTTGAAGAAGGAAGCGAAACATTAATTCCATAGGTTGTCATGGCCAGTTCTGTGGCAATGGCATAATTTTCGGTAAAATAGTAGTCGGCTACCAATCCATAAGACAGATTTATTCTTGCTCCATTGCTTAAGGTGTTCTTATTATCTTCTGAGGCCCATGTGACATGCGGTGAAAGTTTAAAACCCAACTTAATCTGTGCTTGAGTTGGCAAGGATAAAATAGCAGATAGCAGTACAAATATGACTTGCTTCATATATTTTTGCTTCATGATAAAGTTCAAAGGTATACATTTCTCATTAGTGTGGGTAATCCTGTTTTGCACAGTGGTTTGTTTAACCGCTTGTAATGGCTGCAAACAAAATACGGAACGCAAGTTTAATGGTAATCCGGTTGAAGTTAAACTGCTCAGATTTGAAAAAGATTTGTTTCAACTCAATCCTGCAGATGCTGAAAGTGGTTTACAGAATATGGCTGCTACGTATGGGCACTTTTATTACTCCTTTGCAAGAGATATATTGGCCATGCGTGAGGATAAAAACGACCCGATGTATATTAAACCCATGACTATGGTAGTGGGCTATGAACCTTTCAGGCAATTGCAAAAAAATATCGACTCTGTTTATGGTAATATGGCAGATATACAACAAGAGTTAAGTGGGGCAATGGGCATCTATCATGCTGCATTCCCAAAGTATAGGGTTCCTGATTTTATTACCTTTCTTTCAGAATTCGGCTATGCCAATGTAACTTACGACTCATTAATTGGGATTGGTTTAGATATGTACATGAATGCCACACACGATAAATTCTACAGGGCACTTGAGTTTCCGGAATACATGATTAAAAAATTAAGAAAGGAGTATATTGTTCCAAATGCTGTTAAAGCCGTTGCCATTGGTAAATATGATGATCAAAATTATAAAGACAAGCGCTTTATTGCCATGATGATTTATGAAGGCAAAATCAGGTATTTTACAAAAGCATTGCTACCAAAAGTGCATGACACCATAATCTTAGGATGCTCTGCTAAACAATTAGAGTGGTGCAAAAAAAATGAAGCAGAAATGTGGGCTCATTATATAGAGAAGGAGTTGCTTTATAAAAACAACCCTATGGAGTTTATCAGATATTTTAATGATGGCCCGTTTACCTCTGCCGAAGGGGTTCCGGCAGAATCTGCACCCGGTATTGGTGCCTACAGTGGATTACAAATTGTTACCCGATACATGAATATGCATCCTGACGTTGGCTTACAGGAATTGATGGAAGATACCGACTACGATAAAATTCTTAAGAAAAGTAAGTACCGGCCAGAGCAAAAGAATTAAGCAATACCTCTTGCCGAGCGCTCCCACTTAACATTTTGGGTGCCCCTCACAAATCTTGCAAACCCAATAAACATGCACCAGTTGGTCATAAAAAAGTAATAAGGTATAAATAAAATTTTAACATGTACTTTATTGTTTTCAAACAACCAGCCTAGCAGGGTGAAAGAATAAAACACCACCTGTGCATACCAAAAAAAGGTATACAAACCACCCGAATAACGATAGAGATAATAGTTTGTTGGTATAATCATGAGGAGCGAAAGTGGAGCAAGAGTCCACCGTAAAACCTTGTGGGAGATAAATGAAAAAACAATAATAAAATTATGAAATGGATTAAATGCTTTACCTAATCTGCTCATGGCCTGCCAGGCACCAGCGCTTATACGTACCTTTCTTTTCAACTCTTCCTTAACAGTTGCAGATGCCCGCTCTTCGGCATAGGCTTTTGGCTCATATACTACCCTGTATCCTTTTAGCGTGATGCGCATGGATTGCACAAAATCATCAAGCAAGGTATCCTCTTCCAATGGTTGAAAAAGATCTGAACGAAAAGAAATGAGTTCGCCTGCACCGCCAACAACTGAATGAAGTTCAGAATCCAAACGTTTTAATCTTGACTCATATTTCCAGTAAAATCCCTCTCCCGCAGCCGGAGCAGAGTCTTTTTCCTTGCTTACAATTCTTTTTTCACCAGCTACTGCTCCAATATTTTCATCCTGATAGTGTTTCACCATTTCTCGCACAGCTTCTTTGTTCAAACGCGTATTTGCATCGCTAAAAATTACATATGGTGTTTTAACAAACTTCATGGCCTTGTTTTCAGCAACCGATTTACCTAGCCTAATCTGATCATGCAGAACAGTAATACCCGGATAGCGCGCTAAAATATCATTTGTGCCATCATCAGAACCATCAGTTATAAAAATAAGCCGAAGCTTATTTGTAGGATAATCCAACTCAAAACAATTTTTTATTTTATCCTCAATTACCACAGCCTCATTAAAGCAAGGCACAATTAGAGACACTTCCGGCTCATAATAGGGTTCAATTCTCATGCTTTTTATGAATATACCCTTACATTTCACCATAAGCCACACCAAAATTGCATAACCTACAAAGGTGTAGAATAAGACACCTACCGAAACCCAAAAAAGAAATTCAATACTCTTCATTAAAAACTAACTTATAAAGGCGTAAAATAGTATTTTCGGACAGAAGTAAAAAAAGTATCGCTACGAACAAATCTGCTAATCACTATATTCATCATGGCGCGCATAAAATTAGAATTACCTGAAACCGGACTATTAGCCGTTACGCAAATAAAGGTTAGAATAGATGATATAAACTATGGAAACCACATGAGCAATGATGCCTATTTAAAATACATGCATGAAGCACGTCTGCAATATTTCGCCCGTATGGGATTTTCAGAACTTAACCTGGCAGGAACATCTGTTATAATGGGCGATGCAGCAATTGTGTTTAAAAAAGAATGCCACCACGGTGATTTACTGCAAATATTTGCAGGAGCGGCAGCATTCAGCAGCAGGAGTTTTGATATTTACTATCGTTTTTTAAGACCAGCAGATGGTTATGTTGTTTGCGAGGCTAAAACAGGTATGGTTTGCTACAATTATAATCTGGGCAAAACCGAGGCTGTTCCTGAAATATTTATTAACAAGGTTAATCATTATTAGCATCTATTATCTGATAATCAATGTTTTAATTATTGATGTAGTCTTTATAGAACACCCAATAGTACCAATAGGCTTTTATTCATGTCAGAATATTGCCATTTATCACAATTATGAAAGAAATTCAGGATTAAAAGCTAAACTTTGTATCATAAAATTAAATCATAATAACTTATGAGTAAGGAAAA
>JBIIGU010000228.1:0-3080 GCA_044236275.1 Bacteroidia bacterium
GACCGATATTGTGTACCAATATCATTTCCTTGCCTGTTTAAAGTTGTAGGATCATGGCTCAGGAAGAATGCCTGTAATAAATCTTTATAAGTTATTTCCTGAGGATTGTACAAGATACGTATAACTTCCGCATGTCCTGTTTTACCATAACACACCTCACGATAAGTAGGATTCTTAACATCACCCCCACTATATCCAGATTCCACTTTCACCACTCCCTGTAGTTGAAGGTATACTGCTTCTACACACCAGAAACAACCGCCACCAAACACAGCGGTATCAATTAATTTAGTGGCATTTTCGTTTATCATTTCCATATAATTCTTTGAAGTCGGATTGGTTGGTTTTGAGCAAGAGAACTGCCATATAAGTGCAACAAACAAAAGCAGTACTTGATTCATAAAGACCATTATTATTTATAAATTATTTTACACTAAAAGACACACAGAGATACAAAATAGTTTTATCATATTTGCAAGGCATGAAAACACTGCTTATTCTTTTTTCGGGCTTTCTTATGAATGGACTGATTCCAAAAGATGCACTAACCACAGTTGAGGGTAAGTCTGCAAAATTAAATGGCCTGCAAAAAAATAAAGCCACTGTTTTTATTTTTCTTTCACCGGAGTGTCCACTATGCCAAAGTTACTCCCTTACCTTAAATAATCTAAACAAAGAATATAGCAGCAAAGGTGTAAAAATGATTGGCGTAATACCTGGCAATGATTTCAGCGCAGCAGAAGTGAATACCTACAAAAGGAAATTTAAAATTTCATTCGCTGTTTATTATGATAGGCAGCTTACATTAACAAAGTATTTTAATGCAAATATTACACCCCAAGCATTTGTAATAGACAAATATGAGAAGCTGAGATACAACGGACGTATTGATAACTGGGCTTACGAACTTGGCAAAAAGAGAAGTGTAATAACAGAGCATGATTTAAAAGATGCTTTGTCGGCCCTTATTCTTAACAAACCCATTCAGGTTACCCAAACAAAAGCCATAGGATGTTTTATAGAATAATCATTTCAATTCTATTACTTATTTCGCTTGCGGCCTGCAATAAAGGCACGCGCAATGTTAACAAGGAGAATATTACCTTTTCAGAGCATGTGGCCCCTGTTGTTCATAAATATTGCAGCAAATGCCATATGCCTGAAGAAGCTGCTCCCTTTAGCCTGATAACATATGAGGATGTTGCAAAGAAGGCAAAGCTTATTAAATATATGGTTAAGGAACGTTTAATGCCACCTTGGCCAGCCGATCCAACCTATAGTCATTTTGCAAATGAAATGGTGCTTTCGGATGAAGAAATAAGATTAATTGAAAAATGGGTTGATACCGGCATGCCTATTGGCGATAGTCTGAAAACTTACACCATTGAATCTGTAAAGCAATATGTGCAACTGGGCGAACCTGATTTAATTGTTAGTGTTCCTAAAATCAACATAAAAGGAAATAATAAGGATTTATTTCTGGTCATGAAGATACCTTTTGAAATACCACAGGACACTTATGTGCGTGCCATCGAATTTGTGCCCGGCAATAAAAAGCTAGTGCACCATGTTAACACTCACCTGATACAATATGATGAGCGCAAGAAGAAAAATCTTTACGAAGGTAATTTTTATATCAATCAGGATCAGGCCAACAGCCAAACCATTCACAAACAACTGGGATTGCTACATGACGATAACACCTATGCACCCATGACACCTAGTGTAAGCAATTACCTACCGGGTGCATTGTTTAGCTTTTATCCTAAAGAAATTGGTGGTTATAAACTAAAGAAGAGAAATGCATTTTATTTGAACGACATGCATTATGGACCCTCACCGATAGATGCAGTTGACTCCTCTTATTACAAAATTTATTTTAGCGCAACGCCTCCGTCCAGACCGGTTGCTGAATTTCAAATGGGTACATTAGGAATTGCACCGGTTGAACCTGAGCTCATTATTCCTGCAGGAAGCATGAAAACATTTCGAATACAAACCGTTTTACCAGAAGATATCTCACTTATCAGTATTGTACCACATATGCACCTAATTGGCAAAAACTATCTGGCTTATGCCATTAAACCAAGCGGAGATACTATTCCGCTGATTCGTATAAACAACTGGGATTTCAGGTGGCAATATTTTTATCAGTTCAAAAAACTTCTCCATTTACCAAGGGGCACAAAAATTTATGTAGAAGGAGTATATGACAATACTGCCGCTAATCCCAACAATCCTTTCCAACCGCCACAGGAAATACGTGAAAGAAATGGGAGTATGAGAACTACAGATGAAATGTTTCAGTTAATAGTAACCTATGTGCCTTATGAGAAGGGTGATGAGTATATCAGTTTGGAAAACGCAACTCCCAGATAGTTATTTTCTATGAATCACTCCTGCCACTGCTTGAGCTGTTGGCATAATAGTTAGCTCATTGATATTAACATGTGCAGGCCGTGATAAAACAAAACTAATTGCCTCTGCGATATCACCTGCAACAAGGTTATCAAAACCCTCATATACCTTTTTAGCACGTTGTTCATCTCCATGAAAGCGAACAATACTAAATTCCGTTTCAACCGCTCCCGGATTTATTGCAGTAACTTTAATCGGATATTTAACAAGTTCTATGCGCATCGCCTTATTTAAAGCATCAACAGAGTGCTTTGTTGCACAGTAAACGTTGCCGTTTACATACACTTCTTTGCCAGCAATCGAGCTGATATTGATGACATGTCCTCCTCCATTTTCAATCATCAGCGGTAGTAAATAACGCGTAACATAAAGCAAACCCTTTACATTGGTATCAATCATCACATCCCAATCATCTATATCACCGTTTTCTATGGAAGACAAACCGCTTGCAAGACCTGCGTTGTTAATCAGCACATCTATTTTCTTCCACTTCTGTGGCAATTGGGCTATCTGCTGTTGTACAATGTCTCTTTTTCGCACATCCAACTCCATACAATAGCATGATGCACCAAAACGTTGCAAAAGCTCATCAGCCAACTGTTGAAGCCTTTCAGTTCTGCGGGCGGCCAGTATTAATGAATAACCTTCTGATGCCAGTTGTT
>JBIIGU010000106.1:0-4750 GCA_044236275.1 Bacteroidia bacterium
CCTGCAGGATAAAATACCTACTAACTTTGATGCTGTAGAATCTGGTAAGCGCAATATCATGTGGCGCAATGATAAGGCCGCATCGCTCATCTGGTGTGTTGCACCGGATGGTGGTAATCCGGCAAACAGTGCCGAGTTCAGAGACGAATTATTTGAATGTGTTTCGCCTTTTGTGATGACAACTTCCATCTGTAAAATCAGAAATCGTTTTAGCAATATAGTTTTCAGCAGCGATCGTTTGGCTATTGTTGAAGACTATTGGTGGAAAAACCGCAATACAAAAACTTATCTGATTCAACCAGGTTTTCCTGCCGTTTCTCCAAAAGTCATTTCCGACCGAAGCACTGAAGATATCTACAGTGATCCTGGAGATTATGTTACCGGAGTAAATTCATATAATCGTGAGGTGCTTTTATTGCGTAAGGACGGCAAGAAGTGTTACAGAAACGGGGAAGGCTATTCTTCTGAAGGCAATAAACCTTTTATAGATGAGGTAGATATCGCAACCATTCAGCATAAGAGATTATGGCAGGCAGATGGTAAGTCAACTTACGAGCGCATAGTTCGTGTTATAGATATAGAGAATAAGCAATTGCTTACCAGTATTGAAAGCCCAAAGGTTTATCCGAATTTATATGTTAGAAATATGTCTGGTGGAAAACCTCAGCAAATAACCTTTAGGCAGAATCCATATAAATCTTTAGGACAGGTAAGCAAGCAAAAGATATTTTATAAACGCAAAGATGGAGTGCAATTATCTGCCACGCTTTATTTGCCTGCCGGATATGATAAGGCTAAAAGTGGTAAGCTGCCAATGCTTATGGAGGCCTATCCAACCGAATATAAAGATGATAAAGCAGCAGGTCAGGTAAAAGAATCACCGCATACGTTCGTTTCAATTAATTGGGCATCACCGGTTTTTTGGGTTACCCGAGGTTATGCCATTTTAGAGGATGCACAATTCCCGATAATAGGCAAGGGTAGTGAGGAGCCCAATGATACTTATGTAGAGCAATTAGTGGCAGATGCAGAAGCTGCAATAGATGCAGTGGCCAACCTGGGCGTGGTAGATAAAAATCGTGTTGCGGTTATGGGTCATTCCTACGGAGCGTTTATGACAGCCAATTTGCTGATTCATTCTAATTTATTTGCAGGCGGTATTGCGCGCAGCGGTGCTTACAACAGAACACTCACACCCTTTGGATTTCAATCTGAAGAGCGTAATTTTTGGCAGGCAAAGGAGGTATATTCTCGCATGTCGCCTTTCAACTATGCCGATCAGTTTAAAGCACCTATTCTTTTAATACATGGCGATGCAGATAATAATCCGGGTACTTTTACATTGCAGAGCGAACGTTTATTTCAAGCTATTAAAGGCAATGGAGGAACCGCAAGGCTTGTGTTACTGCCTTACGAAAGCCATGGTTATGCAGCAAAAGAAAACATCATGCATATGTTATGGGAGATGGATAACTGGCTTGAGAATTATGTTAAAAATAAAAAAGATTAAGCAGGATATTTAATCTTGAGGTGAGTGAAATATAAATGAACGGATTTACATTTTATTCTTCATCATCACCCGTAACATCTTCAAACTTATCAAGTGTGGGTTCGCCCAGAATGGCTAGCATCTCTTGCACTTCATTAACCTTGGCTGATTTGTTTTGTTTTTCGTAGGCTACAACCAAATTGCGAAGCACGCGTTTGATGATATCAATATTATTGCACGGATCAAAATATTCCATGCGTGGTTCTATTTGAATTTGTCTTAAAAACTGTTCCAAGTTGGCTCTTGAAAAAACCGAACCTTGATTGAATGCATTGATGTAAAACAATACTCGACCATCTTCCTGAGTGGCTCGATTGGTAGTATTGAAATAATCTTCTTCAGGTAAATGGTGCTGTTCTTCTAAATAAGCCAACACAAAGTGTTGAGGCAGATTTACTCCGTAAATGGGAATATTTAAACGCTGCGCAATGAGCATATAAATAATGGCCAACATAATGGGATTTCCACGTTTATTCTCCAGAACAACATTGATAAAAGAGTTCTGCGGATCGTGATAATGGTCGGTATTACCTTTAAATCCATGTACGTTGTAAAGAATCTGATTGATTATGCGTACTTTTTCAAAACCGGTTAGGTCATAATGCAGTTCAAGCCAGATATCAAGTCTTATACGATCGATTTCATTGATGATAGCCTGCTTATCTAAATCAGGGTATCGGTATTGCGCCACAATTAAAATGCCTTCCAATAAATCCGGACGTACTTCTTTACTCCACACCCTAAGCTTATCAAGAATTTGCCTGAATTGAATTCGATGAATGATGTTTTCTACCCTTTGCTGATGCTCACTGCTTTGTAATTGCCCCCATTCGCTTTCCAGCATGGGCACAACTGCTAAACCCAAATCAAGTAATTTGCTTTCTACATGCTGCAACACTTCCTCGTCATCATCATCAAGCAATGCTACCAAGGATTTTACTTCATTATCATTCAGCATGCCCTGATTATTTCTTTTTCCCTGATTTTCTTGCAGCAGCCTTCTTTGCAGGCGCTTTTTTGGGCGCAGCTTTCTTAGCAGCTTTTTTTGCCGCAGGTTTTTTCTCTTCTGCTTTTGTTGGCTGTTGTTTGGCAGCAGGTTTTTTGTCTTTACTAATAATTTCAAGACAGGTTTCTAATGTAATGCTTGCTGCATCCGTACCTTTAGGCAACTTGTAATTGTTTTTACCTTGTGCCATATATGGCCCCCAACGGCCATTTAGTAAACGGATGGCATCTTCGCCCGCCACTTCAAATTCTTTGATAAGTTTATTGGCTTCAGCTTCGCGCTTATTCATAATAATCTCAACGGCTTTGCTTTCATCCACACTCCAAGCATCATCCGGTTTAGGTATGGAGTAAAATTTATTGTCATGCACAATATATGGGCCAAAGCGACCAACGCTTGCTTTCATGGGTTTGCCTTCAAACTCGCCTAAAACACGCGGCAGTTTAAACAACTCCAGTGCTTCCTCAAGTGTAATATTTTCAATTAACTGCCCGGGGCGTAATTTGCCATATTGTGGCTTTTCATCTTCCGAACCTTCACCTAGCTGAACAAACGGACCAAAACGTCCAACCTTTGCGTATACGGTTTTTCCCGTTTCTGGATCTTTGCCCAAGGTGCGCTCTCCACTTTGCCTTTCGGCAGTTTCGGTGGTTTTTTCTACATCCTTATGAAAAGGCTTGTAAAATTGTTCAATCATTTTATTCCACTGCAACTGGCCTTGTGCAATTTCATCAAACTCCTTTTCTACCGTTGCGGTAAAATTATAATCCATGATATTATCGAAATGCTTCGATAAAAAATCAGTTACAATCATCCCGATATCACTTGGAAATAATTTTGATTTTTCAGCTCCGTATTTTTCTGTTTTAACTTGCTGGGTTATTTTGCCACTGGCAAGGGTTATAGTTTTAAAGTTTCTCTCTTTGCCTTCGCGGTCTTCACGAATCACATACCCTCTTTTTTGTATGGTAGAAATAGTAGGTGCATAGGTTGACGGCCTTCCAATACCAAGCTCCTCCAGTTTTTTAACCAAACTGGCCTCAGTATATCGCGCAGCTGGTTTCGCAAATCTTTCTGTTGCATCAAGGTCTTTTAGTTCAAGCACCTCACCAACCTTTAGCGGAGGCAACATACCTGCGTTGTCTTCATCCGACTCATCATCATTTGATTCCAGATAAACTTTAAGGAATCCTTCAAATTTAAGTACCTCACCGGTTGCAGTAAGCTCTTCAGAGGTGGTTGAAATACCAATGGAAGCAATGGTTCTTTCCAATTGCGCATCGGCCATCTGAGAAGCAATGGCGCGTTTCCAGATGAGTTCATACAGGCGTTGCTCTTGCCTGGTTCCGTCTACAGCCGTATTTTCAAAATAGGTAGGTCTGATGGCTTCATGCGCTTCCTGTGCGCTGGCATTTTTAGTGGTATATTTTCTTGTATGGGAAAACTCCGGTCCGTATTGATCAGCTATTTGTTTTTTAGCTGCACCAATGGCAAGATCTGATAAGTTAACGGAGTCAGTTCGCATATAGGTTATTAATCCTGATTCATATAATTTTTGAGCAACGCTCATGGTTTGGCTAACAGAGAAACCCAACTTGCGGCTGGCTTCTTGCTGCAATGTAGAAGTGGTAAAAGGGGGGGCAGGCGATTTTTTTGCAGGCTTAACTTCAAGATTTTTGATGGTAAATATTGCACCGTTGCACTGCTGCACAAATGCTTCTGCTTCTTTTTCAGTAGCAAATCTTTTAGGCAATTCGGCATTCATAATCTTACCTCCAACCAAAAAGCGGGCAGTAATTTTAAAAGCCGAAGATGTGTTAAAGTTATTGATTTCACGTTCACGTTCAACAATCAGTCTTACCGCAACTGATTGCACACGCCCAGCTGAAAGATTGCCTTTTATTTTTTTCCAAAGTACCGGAGAAAGTTCAAAGCCAACCAGCCTGTCAAGCACACGTCTGGCTTGTTGTGCATCAACCAGATTTTTATCAATCTTTCTTGGATTTTCAATTGCTTTTAAAATAGCAGGTTTGGTAATTTCATGAAAAACGATGCGTTTTGTTTTTTTATCTTCCAGCTGCAAAACCTCACTTAAGTGCCAGGAAATGGCTTCACCTTCACGGTCTTCATCGGATGCAAGCCATATCATTTCTGCTTGCTTCGATAATTTTTTCAACTCTGCCACCACAGCCTTC
>JBIIGU010000107.1:0-4732 GCA_044236275.1 Bacteroidia bacterium
GATATTTTTATGGATCCATTTGCAGATTTTACTTCCGATAAACGAGTATCCTACATTAATAAGCCTATACAGTTTAGCAGCACCTCATCAAAAGCTACAACCTATTTATGGAATTTTGGTGATGGCACCACTAGCACTGCAGCCAATCCATTAAAAGTTTACACCACTGCAGGTACTTATTCAGTTACGCTAACCATTAACGGGGGACTCTCTACAAAAACATTAACCAATTACATTAGCATCCTTCCCTTCAGAGGAATACCATATTTGCTTGCAAATGGTGGAAATTTTGAAACCAATACAGGAGACTTTGTGCCTGAAACTCCATCAGGCACTGCATTTGTGAGAGGCAATTCAACTACTGCAGGTAAAAGTGGTGTTCGCAGCAATAGCAATGCATGGGTTACAGGCCTAAGTGGTAACTATCTAGATAATACAACGGCCTACCTATATACTCCTTCTTTTAACATGACTGCAAGCGGAACCTATACCTTGAGCTTTTATGCGAAGAATATTTTTGAAATTGGCTATGATGGCTATTTGCTGCAATACACCCTGAATGGCGGTGATACATGGATTTATTTAGGCAATGCCGTTCAAACCAACTGGTATGATTATGCAAACACTGCAGGCGGTAGACCGTTCCCAACCGGTCAGCCATTTTTTAATGCTACCAGTAGCAACTATTCGTTACGCAGTTTCAATGTGAGTTCACTGGCAGGCAATAATAATGTTTGCTTTCGTTTTGTTTTCAGATCTGATGGTTCAGCTAACGCTGCGGGCCTCGCAATTGATGACTTTGAGTTAACAGGTCCAACAAATAATGCTTTGCCGGTTAGCCTGCTTTCGTTTGCAGCCAAACGGATTTCGAAAAATGAAGTGATGATAAACTGGCTTACCGGGAATGAACTGAACAATAAAGGATTTGATGTTGAACGAAGCCTTAACTTTAATGAAGGTTTTGAATCCATAGGTTTTGTAAGCGGTAATGGGAATAGCAAGGAGAAACAGGCGTATCAATTATTGGATGAAAACAACCCGCATGCACTAGCCTTCTATCGCTTAAAACAAACGGATATGGATGGAACGTTTGTATACTCAGACGTGATTGTGGTAAAATTATCCGATGAAACAGAGGAACCGAAATTAATACAGGTATGGCCTACTGCCAATGAAAAGCAATTTGTTATTCATGGCAACTTTAGTGGCGATGCCAAGTTGATGATTTTTGCAAGCAATGGACAGTTGATTGCAAACAAGAATATAACCAATCAGGAAAAGCTTTCGTTGGAAAATGTGCCTACGGGCATTTATTTCCTTAGAGTTACCGGATCTGACAACAGGCAACAAACCATTAAACTGTTGGTACCTTAATAGTTGACTGATTTAGTTTATGTTTTATTAGGTGCTTCTGCTTATCTTTGCCGCTTATTCTAATCCATCTTGCATATGGAAAGAAAACCATTTCTTGTATTAGCATACTATCATTATACCCGGATAGAAAATCCGGAAGAGTTATCTGCACAGCATTTAACTTATTGCAAATCCATAGGTCTGCGAGGGCGCATTTATTTTGCCCATGAGGGCATCAACGGCACCATTAGCGGCACGCGTGCAGCTTGCGAGCAATATATGGCAGACCTAAAGGTCGACCCCCGCTTTGAAAAGATAGAATTCAAGGTTGATGAGGTCAATGAGCATGCATTTACCCGAATGCATGTTAGACCTAAAAAGGAGATTGTTCATTCCGGGCTTCGTAATCCTAATGATATTGATCCTACCAAAGAAACCGGCAAACACTTAAGAGGCCTAGAGTTTTTGGAATTTAAAGATAGAGATGACGTAGTCATTCTGGATGTTCGTTCAAACTACGAAACACGTTTAGGAAAGTTCAAGGATGCCGTTACACTTGACATAGAAAATTTCAGAGAATTTCCTTCTAAACTTCCTGAATTGGAAAAATATAAGGACAAGAAAGTAGTTACAGTGTGTACCGGTGGCATCAAGTGTGAAAAGGCATCTGCATTGCTGCTTAAAGAAGGATTTAAAGATGTTTACCAACTTCATAATGGAATAATTGGTTATGCCAAAGAAACCGGAGGAAAGGATTTTGAAGGTGTATTATATGTTTTTGACGGAAGGGTGAGTGTTCCGGTAAATGAGGTTAATCCGACAGCAATAGCTAATTGCAGCAAATGCGGAAATCCAACAACACGCAACTTAAACTGTGCAAACGTTGAATGCAATGAGCAGTTCAATATGTGCCAAACCTGCAGCGAGGAAATGGAAGGTGCGTGCAGTCATACATGCAAAACGCATCCAAGAAAAAGGCCATATAATGGAACCGGATACTATACAAGGCCTCCTGTTGAAATGGCTTAATATCTTGGTTATATTTATCTTGAATCTGAGTCGAAAAATCTAATTCTAATTCTCCATGCAGAATTATCATTTTTTATCAATCGTAATCATCTTGCTTCTTCAATTTACAAGTGGCGCATGTCAAAAAAAGATGAGCGAATATATTTCAGATGAGCATGCTGGATTCAACGGTAGTTTTGAGATAGTTAAAAATAATCTTCCAGTGAATTGGTTTATTTATTCGCCTTCTACTGTTCTCAATTCCTCTTTTACATTGCAATTATCTTCAGATGCAACCGATGGAATGCAATCACTTTTTTTTGATGTAAAATCTTGTGAAGAAACCGGTGGATGGCACTCTCCGGGCATAGCCAAAGAATTGTCGGTGAAACCAGGACAAAAAGTCAATATTAAATTACAAATAAAAAATTCAGGCTGCAAATACAGAATTCAGTTGCATCCTATCAATGTAAAGGATAAAAGTAGAGGCATTGATATCGTTCAAACCGAATCACACAATTGGAGAATAGTCACTCATGACATAACAATACCCGATCAAATGAATTCATTAAGGTTTGAATTTAATGTATTATCTGCAGGGAAATGTTGGATAGATGATGTGCGCATCTATATTAAGTAATGTGATCATTTTTGATTGAACATATGAAAACGGCTGCCAAGTTGACAAGGCAGCCGTTTAAGTTGTTACTGAATTTTAACTGGAAAAGTTACATCCAAATCCGTTGAACCGGCCTGTGGATCGGTTGATTTTGGTGCTGCAGAGGTATAGTGTTTCAGCACACATCTTAGCGTACCAAGAACAGAACCATTGGATGATGTTTGTGCGGTAAAAGCTAATCCCAGTGGCATATTTTTACTATCGTTATCACGATTGCTGATAAGCAAACGACCCGTACCAGATGTATAAAAGAACTGGTGTTCATTGCCATACTTTCTTATCTCAGGAGTAACATCTAAAGCAGGAGATTTACTTTCATCCAGCAAAACAACAGTTACATTAAAAGTACTGTCAATTGGAAGTGCAATGGTATCAGTGGTAATCGCTGTACCTGGCCCGGCCGGCTGTGACCATTTAAAGGTGCGCACCGTATTGTTTACTGTATTCGTAAAAGTAAGTCTAGCTGAAGTGATGAGTTCATTTTCATGGTCATGGTCGTGGTCATCATGATCATCTTTACAAGATGTAAAAAATGTTGAGCTAGCAATACATGCGCCCAGTATGAATAAAAAATATTGTTTTTTCATAAATGTATTTTATTTAATTGTTTTTAATTGTTATTGTTTTACCGGTGTTGAAAATGTGAACGGGATAGACAGGCGCAACACCAGATTAAAGCCTGTATCATCCGTAAAGTATCTGAATCTACTCAGATAATCGCGATAGCGGGTATTAAACAAATTGTTCAGGTCCATGCTCAGCATCCAGTTATTGTTAACCACTTTAATATATGTTCTGGCATGCAATCCCATTAGAAAGTAAGCCGGTGGCGGATCAGCGTAATCAATGCCTGTAATAAACCTGAATTGCCTCATTACATAATTGCCGCGTAACTCAACAGCAGTTTGACTCAAGCGTTTACCTTCATTCAATAAATAGCCGGCATTTATACGCAGTCTGTTTGCCGGCATGTAAATGAGAGGCTCATTGCTGTTAGCGTCATTGGCATGCAAATAGGAAAAAGCTATTCCTGTTTGCCAATGCTTAAGCCATACTTTCTCTGCATGAATATCGGCACCCTTTAACCATGCATTTGTTTGGCTAAATTGAAACGTAGGGAAAGCCCCTCTAATGGTTAAGGTAGGTTGCAGGTTAGGTTGCTGATAGATAAAATCTGTTATGTAATGAGAGTAAACACCAATTTCTATTCGAGTGGTTTTGGCCTCTTTTTTAATCACTGCATCCAGCATAAGAGATTGTTCTGGTTTCAACGTTTTATCTCCAATTTCATAACTTGCATTAGCAGCATGCAGGCCATTACTATAAAGCTCATTTATGGCAGGCGCGCGCCAGCCTGTCGAAGCTGTAGTGGTAAGTATCCACTGCCTCGGTATTAAGCGCACCAATGAAATGATTCCGTTGAAATTACTGAATGTTCTGCTTTCATCCAGTTCATTAAACCTTCGTGTAGAGTTTGCATTAAGCCAACGCATATCATAACGTAAGCCGGCCTCCAATATCCAGTTCGCATGCTCCCATTTTTCCATTAGGTATATCCCTGCTGTGTGTGCATTAAAGTCAGGGATAATAAAAGCCACTCCCGCAGCATCATTCTGCTGTTGCATCCAGCTTATACCCAGCTTCCCCTTTACGTGCTTCATTGGTTCATGTTCCCATTTAATATCGGTATTC
>JBIIGU010000108.1:0-4684 GCA_044236275.1 Bacteroidia bacterium
GTAATTGCGTCAACTCTTCTCGTGATTCAGTTATTTTCCAGAGAGCTAAAATTGTATTATTGTCAAAAGTTTCTTTTAGGTATAAAGGCATGGTTAAATTGATTGTTTCAAAAATAGCACATTTCAGCGGTCATAAAGATGCCGTTTTTGCTTTGGGTGCATCTACACAAGCTAATACATTTTATAGTGGAGGTGCAGATGGATATATTGTAGAATGGGATATTGAAAGCAAGCAAAACGGAAAGTTGCTTATACAGGTACAAAGGCCTGTATATTGCTTACATGCTATGCAAAAAGAGCAGTTGCTGCTTTGCGGAACTGCGCAAGGCAACATGCACGTAACTGATTTAACTGCCCGAAAAGAAATAAGAAATATTGAGGCACATGCATCCGGCATATATGATATAAAGGAAACAGCTAATCATCTGATTACTGCAGGTGGTGATGGTAAAGTTTTGATTTGGGATAAGGAAAATTTTAATTTGATTAAAGTGTTACATTATGCAAGCAAAAGCGCTCGTGTAATTGCCATACATCCCAATGAGAATAAGATTGCTGTTGGCTACAGCGATTGTTTTATCAGGTTCTTTGATACGAAGTATTTTGAATTGGTGAATGAAATAAAAGCCCATGATAATTCTGTATTTGGTCTTGCATTTTCAGGTAATGGGCAAGCGCTTTTATCAGGCGGAAGAGATGCCATTTTAAAAGTATGGCATCAAGAGCTTGATTTACTAAGCAAACAAAGCATTCCTGCGCATCTCTTGCACATCAATGCTATTCAGTTTCATCCTGAAGGTAAGATATTTGCAACCGTAAGTATGGATAAAACCATCAAAATTTGGGATGCGTTAAACGTAAGTTTACTTAAGGTTGTAGACAAAGCCAGAAATGATGGTCATCTTAGCTCAGTAAATAAAATATTGTGGCATAACAGCCGGCAGTTTATTACATGCAGTGACGACAAAACTATTATGATGTGGGAGCTGGATTTTGTGCAATAAAATTCAAGCTGCGAATCCTTACTCTTCCGGATGCATCAATTTGACTAAAACTTTGCTATTATTGAGAGGTAAAAATTAAAACATGATTAGTATTGGTGAAATTATTGGTTGTTTAGAACTAAGTGCCAACCCTACCCTGCAGGAATCCTATGATAACGCAGGTCTGCTCACTGGCCAGGCTTCAACGGAAGCCAAAGGCGTTCTGATTTGTTTGGACTCAACAGAAGAGGTGGTAGAAGAAGCTATACGCAGAGGTTCTAATCTCATTGTGGCGCATCACCCTATCATCTTCAGTGGCTTAAAGAAAATAAATGGCAAAACATATGTTGAGAGAGCCATCATAAAAGCCATTAAGCATGATATTGCCATTTATGCCATACATACTAATCTGGATAATGTAATTAAAGGAGTGAACTCGAAAGTAGCTGAGAAATTAGGCTTGAAAGACTTCCGCATTTTATACCCTAAGGTAAACCTGCTTAAAAAGCTGGTAACATTTGCTCCGCATGCGGCAATTGAACAAGTGAGTGAGGCTTTATTTGCAGCCGGAGCTGGCCATGTGGGTAATTACGATGAGTGTGGATTTAAAACCATTGGTTCCGGCACATTCAGAGGTAATGAAAGCAGCAATCCGGTAATTGGTGAGAAAGGTAAAAGACATACCGAAGCAGAAACCCGTTTTGAAACCATATTCCCGGCATATCTAGAACATGAAATCATTCAGGCGTTGAAAATGGCTCACCCATATGAGGAAGTTGCATTTGAAATATATTCACTTGATAACCAATGGCAAGAAGTAGGTTCAGGCATAATCGGCCAACTTACCGAGGCGTTGGAACCCATGGCATTTCTTAATCATCTTAAGAAAAGTATGAACCTCTCCTCCGTTAAGTATACACCGGTGCAGAAAAAGATTAAAACAGTTGCTATTTGCGGTGGGTCAGGCAGTTTTCTATTGAAACAAGCCATTGGAGCAGGTGCAGATGCCTATGTTTCAGCAGATTTTAAGTATCACGAGTACTTTGATGCCGAAAATCGCCTGATGATAGCGGATATTGGCCATTATGAGAGCGAAATTTTTACTACAGAGCTGCTTAGAGATATAATTCTCAAAAAATTCCCTACATTTGCCGTCCTTTTATCAGAAACAAATACGAATCCAATTAAATATTATTAATCATGGCAGTAGCTACAGAAGTTAGTGTTGAACAAAAACTGAAAGCTTTATATAAGCTTCAGATTATCGATTCAAAAATAGATAAACTCAGATCCGTGCGCGGTGAACTTCCAATGGAAGTTTCTGATCTGGAAGACGATATTGCCGGTTTAGAAACTCGTATTGAGAATGTTAAAACAGAAATTAAAAGTTTAGAGGAATCAATTTCTGTCAATAAAACTAAAATAACTGACTCAAAAGCCAATATTAAGAAGTTTGAGAAACAACTGGATAATGTTAAGAATAACAGAGAGTTTGAAGCTCTTAACAAAGAGATTGAGATAGCTGGATTAGAAGTACAAGCTGCTGAAAAGCGCATTAAAAATGCACAGTTTGACATTGAGCAGAAAAATCTGAACATGGAAGGGATTCAGGCTGAATTGGAAGGTCGTAAAGTTGACCTCAAGAACAAAAAAAGTGAGCTGGATACCATAGTAGAAGAAACTGAAAAAGAAGAAGCAGAATTAAATAAACAACGTGCAGCCGCATTGAAATTTATTGAAGACCGTTTATTACATTCTTACAATAAAATTCGTGGAAGCGTTAAGAATGGTATTGGTGTTGCCCAAATTATTAGGGATAGTTGCGGTGGTTGTTTTGCAAAAATTCCACCTCAGCGACAATTAGACATCAAGCAACGCAAAAAAATATTGGTTTGCGAGCATTGCGGCCGTGTTTTGGTTGATTCTGTGCTTGCCGAAGAAGTTGCTATCTAGAAATTAATACACGTATGTGTTTCAAAAAAAGAGCCAAGGCTATACTGCTAACATGGCTCTTTTTTTATGCCTCATGGTGCTATGCACTGCAAAGCTTTAGCTTTAACGAGCCATTGCTGCATGCCCAATCAAACATTTTGCAATTTAAACTTGCAAATGCCATAAAAATAATTGAGCAGGAAGAGCGCAATAATCCAAATAATCTGGCCAGTCTTTATCTAAAAAATCATATTGATTTTCTTGAGTTACTTATGCATCAGGAAACAACTCTGGTTGAGAAATATGAAAAAACAAGAAATCGCAAGCTCGAACTCCTTGAACAAATTCCTAAGTCCTCCCCTTATCATCTTTTTGCCAAGGCACAATATTATTTACAGTGGGCTGTTATCTATGCGCAGCATGAGCGTTTTATAAATGCTGCGGTGAACTTCAAAAATGCATATCATTTGCTCCAAACAAATAGCCTTAAATTTCCGCAATTTCTTCCCAATAAAAAGGAGTTAGGGCTAATAAACGTTGTATTGGGATCTGTTCCGGAAAACTTTAAATGGATTTTAAACCTTACCGGTTTTAAAGGGAATACCTCAGAAGGGCTCGATTGGCTGAAGGAAGTTGCTTTAGCAGAAGTTACCCCTGAGCAACAGCTAGAGAAACATTTTGCACTTTTCTATCTAATTTTAAGTGAACTGAATTATGGAAGCAAAGACCTTGCATGGTATTATTCTGTAACTGTGTTAAAAGACATCAATAAGAGTTTACTTTCGGTTTATGTAAAGTCTTACGTAGCCAGAAAAACAGGACATACCGATGAAGCAATTAGCACCATTCAGAAGCGGCCGCAAGGTGATGATTATACCAATACGCTGCTATTTGATTACGAAATGGGATTAGCCAAACTGCAAAGATTAGATTATGATGCAGATGCTTATTTAAAAAAATTTGTAAGCTTTTATAAAGGAGATGAATTAGTAAAGGATGCATATAAAAGACTTTCATGGTTTTATCTTATTCAGCAGAACAAAGAAAAATATGAGATATATAAAGGCCTTGCTCAGAAATATGGTGCATCTATAAGCAATGAAGAGAAGGTGGCATTAAAGGAGGATTTACCTGATTATACACCACACCCTACGCTTCTAAAGGGCAGACTTCTTTTTGATGGTGGATACTATTTGCGTGCCGAACAAATATTTAAAGGGATAGATAAAAGAACATTGATTAACAAGTATCAGCAAATTGAATACGCTTATCGTTATGCAAGAGTGTTGCATGAAGAAAAGAAGATTTCGCAGGCAGTTGACCTATATCTGGAGGTGATTGAAAAATCAAAAGATAATGTGTATTATTTCGCACCAAATTCCTGCTTACAGTTAGGCTATATACATGAGAAACTTGGTTTTGTACAAACAGCACTCTATTACTACCGAAAGGTACTTACCTATAAAAACTATGAATACAAACTAAGCATCACCCAGAAAGCAAAAGCAGCTATTAACAGGCTGAATAAATGAAAAATGGGATGATAAAAGTCATGGTAATAAAGCCTATGTTTGAACAACTTTGACACGCTAACGAATCAATAGTTATGATAAATTTTGAATATATAGAAACAAATAAAGACAAATTCAGAGAACAATTTCTGAATGCTAAACCATTTCCGCATATTGGCGTAGATGGTTTCTGTGATGAGCATAAACTAACCGAATTGTATCAGAGTATACCGGAGATAGAAACACCCAGTGCTGATT
>JBIIGU010000109.1:0-4643 GCA_044236275.1 Bacteroidia bacterium
GCTTTGCGCGGCATTGGTCCTAAAACAGCCAAGCGTATTGTTGATTACCGCAATAAACTGGGCGGATTTGTTAAGGTTGAACAACTTACCGAATTGTGGGGTTTTGATCCGGATGTATTGTATGATTTAAAAGATCAAATCATGTTAGATGTTAGCAAGGTTACTCTTTATAATGTAAACACGGTTGTGCAGGATGAATTAAAACAACACCCTTATTTTAAATACAAGCTTTCTCAGGCCATTGTAAACTATCGTTTGCAGCACGGACCCTACCGCCAACTGGAAGATTTAAGAAAAATAGTACTGGTTAATGATTCTGTTTACCAGCGCATTATTTTGTATTTATATATTCCATAACATAACACACAATAACTACTAAAATTGGCCTAAAAGATTGTATACTTGCACAAAAAAACAGCTACCCCTATTGCATGGAAACTAACGGAATGAACTTTGAGATGACCGAGAACCAAAAGATGGTTGCTCAGATGGCAAAAGATTTTGCCGAAAAATTTATACGCCCTCATGTAATGGAGTGGGACGAAGCTCAAACCTTTCCTAAACAAACTATGCAGGAAATGGGCAAACTGGGTTTGCTGGGTGTATTGGTGCCTGAGGAATACGGAGGTGCAGGTTTAGGTTATTTTGAATACATAGTAGCCATACAGGAAATTACAAAGGTGTGCAGCTCGGTTGGCTTATCAATGGCTGCTCATAATTCACTTTGCACAGGCCATATTTTGCAATTTGGAAACGAAGAGCAAAAGAAAAAATGGTTGCCCAAGCTTGCCACCGGTGAGTGGATAGGTGCATGGGGATTAACAGAAGCCAATACAGGAAGCGATGCCATGCGTATGCAATGCGTAGCTAAACAAGATGGCGACCATTGGGTATTAAACGGTACCAAAAACTGGATTACTCATGGTATTTCAGGAGATGTGGCTGTTGTATTGGCACGAACAGGAGAGTTGTTGGACTCTAACGGTATTACGGCATTTGTGGTAGAGCGTGGCACACCCGGATTTAAAGGTGGTAAAAAAGAGAACAAATTAGGTATGCGAGCAAGCGAAACGGCTGAACTTATTTTTGAAGATTGCCGAGTGCCTGCTGCCAATATTTTAGGTAAGGTAGGCGAAGGTTTTAAGCAAGCCATGAAAATATTGGATGGAGGACGTATCTCTATTGCGGCATTGTCATTAGGCATTGCCAAAGGCAGTTATGAAGCAGCCATAAAATATTCAAAAGAACGCCATCAGTTTGGTCAGCCTATTTCAAATTTTCAGGCCATTGGGTTTAAGTTGGCCGATATGGCTACACGTATAGAGGCAGCGGAATTGCTTACCTACCAGGCTGCTGATTTAAAAATGAAACACAAACCCATGACCACAGAAAGTGCTATGGCTAAATACTACGCATCAGAAGTATGTGTATGGGCAGCTACAGAGGCTATTCAAATTTTTGGAGGTTATGGCTACACCAAAGATTTTCCGGTGGAGAAATTTTACCGCGACTCCAAGCTGTGCACAATTGGCGAAGGCACCAGCGAAATACAAAAACTGGTTATTGCACGCAATATCTTAAAATAATTAAACCCAAAAAGCCCGGCTCACCCAGTCGGGCTTTTTCAATGGCATATAAATTCTCATGCCCTCTAAATATTTAATGTAAGTTTCAGCAGCTTTTTTAAGGTTGAATGACGAAAACATCATATAATTGTGAGAACTATATTAATCAGGTTATGAAAAAATCACTCTTCATCCTTCTCATATGGGCAGTGTGTGCACCAATGGTGTGGGCCCAAAGTAAATCATACCAGCTGGTAGAGCAAACCTCGGCCGATGGAAAATATACCTACAAAACCGTGGTAGATGATCCGATGAATGTGCGTATTTACACGCTTCAAAACGGTTTAACGGTAATGCTGTCGGTTAATAAATCGGTTCCACGCATACAAACACTTATAGCAACACGTGCCGGCAGTAAAAACGATCCGGCTGATAATACAGGTCTTGCCCACTACTTGGAGCATATGCTTTTTAAAGGCACTGATCAGTTTGGTACAAAAGATTGGGCAACAGAGAAAGGTTTCCTCGATCAGGTTGATGCATTGTATGAGCAATACAACAAAACCACCAATGAAGCTGCCCGCAAATCTATCTACAGAAAAATCGATTCCGTATCACTGCTGGCATCTAAATATGCCATTGCCAATGAGTATGATAAAATGTTGTCTTCTATAGGCGCAACAGGAACCAATGCATTTACATCATTGGAGCAAACGGTGTATGTAAATGAAATTCCACAGAATCAGGTAGAAAAATGGCTGACCATTGAGGCAGAGCGCTTTCGCAATCCTATACTGCGTTTGTTCCATACGGAACTGGAAGCAGTATATGAAGAAAAAAATATTTCAATGGATAACGATAGTCGTAAGGTTTTTGAAGCCATGATGAGCAGCCTATTTACAAAACATACCTATGGCACACAAACAACGATAGGTACAGTAGAGCATTTAAAAAATCCATCCTTAATCAAAATCAGAAATTACTTTAACAGCTATTATGTGCCTAATAACATGGCCGTGATTATGGCCGGAGATTTAGACCCGGATCAGGTAATTAGAATGATTGATGCAAAGTTTAGCTATATGCAGCCCAAGCAGGTACCACCTTTTACTTTTGCGCCTGAAGTTGCTAGAACTGCTCCTGTTGAAGTGAGCGTTTATGGACCTGATGCCGAAAATTTGATGGTGGGTTACCGAATGCCTGGAGCCAATACTAGAGAAGCCAAATATCTATTACTGGTCGATTATTTATTGGCTAACTCAAAAGCCGGTTTAATTGATTTAAATCTTGTAAAAAAACAAATGGTATTGTCTGCCTCATCTTCTACATGGACCAACAAGGATTACAGCATTCATTTCTTAACCGGCAAACCTAAACAAGGGCAAAGCATGGAAGAGGTAAAAGATTTGCTGCTTGAGCAAATAAAATTTATAAAAGATGGTGCGTTTGATGAAGAAACTCTGCTTGCTATTATTAATAATTTTAAGGTAGATCAAATCAGAAACAATGAGTCCAATTCGGGTCGTGCTTATACCATGCTGGATGCATTTATTGTTGGTAATCCATGGAATGAACAGGTTTCTATGCTTGATGATTTATCCAAAATAACCAAGCAAGAAATTATGGATTTTGCAAATAAATATTACACCAACGACTATGTGGTGGTTTATAAGAAAATCGGAGAAGATAAATCCATCAAAAAGATTGACAAGCCAGAAATTACACCTGTAGAAGTAAACAGGGATGATATGTCGCCTTTCGTTAAACAAATTACTGAAGCAAAGGTATCTCCTGTAAAACCGGTTTACCTGAATTACCAAAATGATATTGCACGCGGTAAGGTTGGAGGCAAGGTACCAATGTTGTATATTAAAAATAACGATAATGGTTTGTTTTCTTTATATTATGTGCTGGATATGGGCAAGTTTCACAATGTTAAACTACCTGTTGCTGTTAATCTGCTTCAATATCTGGGAACCGATAAATATTCTGCAGAACAAATAAGTAAAGAGTTTTTTAAACTGGCTTGCGATTTTGGTGTATCAGCAGGTGAAGATCAAGTTTACGTTTACGTAAGCGGTTTAGATGAAAACTTTGCACCTGCCGTTAGGTTGTTTGAGCATTTGCTTGCCAATGCCAAGCCCGACCAAACTGCATTGAACCAGATGGTGGAACGAATGCTTAAACAGCGTAAAGATGCCAAGCTAAACAAACAGGCTATATTTAACGGAGCATTAAGGAGCTACGCCATTTTTGGCAAGAAGAATCCGTATAACTTAAACCTAACCGAGGAGCAATTGCGCGTACTGAAGGCAGAAGATATGGTTGATATCCTGAAATCACTTACATCCTACCATCACAAAATTTTATACTACGGACCAAAGCGCATGGAAGAAGTTGGGTTTGTATTAAACAAAGAGCACCCAATGCCGGCTGCTTTAAAATCATATCCTAAGCGCGCAGTATTTAAACGCAACAATATGGACAAAAACATGGTTTACTTTGTAGATTATAAAATGGTTCAGGCCGAAATCATGTGGCTGCATAAACAGCCTATGGGTTATGATAGTACACGCGTACCAATGATTAATTTATATAACGAATATTTTGGCGGTGGCATGTCGTCTGTTGTTTTCCAAACCATCAGGGAATCAAAAGCACTTGCTTACTCAACTTTCTCACGTTATTTATCTCCACAGCGTAAAGAAGATCCTTATTATGTGATAGCCTATGTGGGCACACAATCAGATAAGATGGATCAGGCCATCACAGGTATGAATGAATTGTTAACCGAATTGCCAAAATCTGATGCTTCGTTTTCAGCAGCCAAGGAAGCCATAAGAAGTCAGATTGAAACAGACCGCATTAATAAGGAGCAAATTTTCTTTAGCTATCTGGCAGCAGAGCGTTTGGGAATTCACCGCGATTTGCGTGCAGACGTTTATGGGCAGTTAGACAAGATGTCTTTTGAGGATGTGAAGAAGTTCCATGAATCCAATATAAAAGGCAAAACTTATACCTATTGTATCATGGGCTCAAAAGAAAAAATAAACCTTCAGGATTTGAAAAAATACGGAG
>JBIIGU010000110.1:0-4642 GCA_044236275.1 Bacteroidia bacterium
TTTGTTTGGTTTTTCTAATGCCTAGCACAATAGGTAAGGTACGACAATTGAATTTTGTATCTCCACGCAGGTCTTCCGCATCCTTAATAATTTCTCTTATGAGTGTTATTCCAAATGCAAAACAGGCGTAGGAAAGAATCAGATATGTGGGTATTCCCTTATCAAAAAACTTGAGTATGATAATTACATATGCGCTCAGTGCGGCTATGAGTAAATTTCCTAAAAGAAACATGCGTTTAAAAACAACAGAATAAAACCATAGCAGCAAGGAGCAAGCACCTATTGTTAGAGCAATTTTCCAGTGTAGCATTAATCCAAGATAAATGGCCAGTACATTAAAAATCAGGTGAAGGAGCATTGACTTCCTGCGGGAAATTTCGTTACCCACAACCACTTTGTCCGGTTTGTTGGTGATGTCTATTTTGATATCAATATAATCATTGATAATATAGCCAGATGCTGCTGTTAACAGGGTAGCTAGGAGTAAAATTAAGAAACGAAGTCGAAAGAGATCCTCCGTGATTAGATAATCAGCCAGAAAATAATATGCCATTACTTGTGTGCCCATCATCATCAAAAGGTTATTTACTCTGATGAGTCTGAGAAAAGCAATGGTAGGATGTAGCATATTATTCAATATCTGTTACACCACCAGAAACAATAAACTTCATTACTTCGGTTGGGTTGCCATCGAAAGGTTTTATTTTATCTTTGTTTACAAAGAACACATTTCCTGAGAATGCATAGGAGTGTGGAAAATAAACAGCTGCCATTCCAGGTAGTTTTAAATGGGTGAGATCATTCTGCGTTATAAAGCCTGGCTTAAAAAGCCCATTGGTCATTTCAACAATTACAGGTTCATTAAACTTTCTTTTGTCACCTACAAAGGCCTCCATAAAATCCTTTACAGAGGTGTAAATAATCTTTACAAATGGTATTCGTGACAGGAAATCATCAAACAGGGAGAAAAGTGGCTTTGTTATGATACTGCTGCCTATATATCCCAAAAAGGTTATAGATGCAATTACAATTAGAAAGCCAACTGCAGGTACACCTACATCAACAAACTTATCCAGCCATACTACTATACTTTTAATAACACTAAACGTTACAACAAATGGAAGAATAATAAGCAAACCTTTAAGAAATAAATTTATAAGTTTTGCCAGTTGGTCTTTCAATGATATTTTCATTTATTGGTTTTTATTGAATTTTAAACTTATTCTATTTCAAGTCCCAAAGCGTTTCTTAGATCATTGAGCATGGGATGCTGCTCTGCAATTGCTTTAAATTTATCTTCAGCGGTAAACTTGTGCTGAAATTGAAACTGCTGATTAACCTTAACCATAAATTCAAGTAATCGATTATTAACTGCTTGACGAAGAAATGGCAATATTTGCATTTGGTCCTGTTCAAACATCTCTTTCTCATGGCTGCTTGCCAATGTGAGTAGAACCTGACCAGAGCCTGTTATTTCCCAAGCCGCATTTTTATAAGTTACGCTCAAACTCTTCTTGCCTTGTCTGTCAAGATGGAGGATATAATCATCCCATGCTTTACCAAATGATTCTGTTGTGAGCGTTTCATTTTTTTCGTTAGAAAGTTCTACAGTAATTTGTTTTTCGGGTTGATCATCTGCTTTTTTCTCCTCACTCAGTTGTTGTCTTAATTTGGATAGTTTATCAAGGCTGCTACCGACTTGTTTAAGGGATTCTTTGGGTAGCGGCTTTGATGGTATCGGAGAGACTGGTGCTGTTTCTTCAACCTTGCTTTCGCTTATAGGCTTGGGTAATTGGGTTGCGGCAATTTCGGCAGGTGAGTTGTATTCGCTTTGGTTAGCTATTTTTTTTTTAAGGTCGGCAATTTCTATTACCGACTGCAGGTGGCTCAATTTCATGAGCATCAGTTCTACATGCAATCGCTGATTTTTACTTGCTTTATATTCAAGCTCACATTGGTTTATGAGGTTTAGGCCATTAAGCAGCAAAGTTGCCGGTGACTGATTGGCTTGTAACATAAAACGCTGTGCAATAGCCGGTGCTACCTCCATTAAGCCAACAGTATTTGGGTATTTGCAAACCAACAGATTGCGTATGTGCTCCATAAAGCCACCAATGAAATGCTGTGCATCAAATCCATTTTCCAATACCTCATTAAACAAAAGAAGTAAACCGGGTAAATTTTTTGCAAGAACCAAATCTGTGGCCTTAAAATAATATTCATAATCAAGAATATTAAGGTTGGCAATAACATCTTTATATGTAATGTTTTTGCCCGTAAAGCTTACAATGCGATCAAAAATGGAAAGTGCATCACGCATGGCCCCGTCTGCTTTTTGGGCAATAATATGCAGTGCCTCTTCTTCGGCTGTTATGCCTTCATTTGCGCAAATTTTTCTAAGTTGCGAAACGGCATGTTCAATACGTATGCGATGAAAGTCGAATACCTGACACCTTGATAAAATAGTAGGTAATATTTTGTGACGCTCGGTTGTGGCCAGAATAAATTTGGCATAAGGAGGTGGTTCTTCAAGCGTTTTAAGAAAGGCATTAAAAGCTTGTGAACTGAGCATATGCACCTCATCAATGATGTAGATTTTATATTTGGCTCCCTGTGGTGCATATCTTACCTGCTCTACCAGCCCGCGTATATCATCTACTGAATTATTGGAGGCTGCATCAAGTTCATAAATATTGAATGAAGCATGGTCATTAAAAGATTTACAGGAATCACATTCATTGCATGCTTCAATATCAGCTGTGATATTTTGGCAATTAATAGTTTTTGCAAGTATGCGTGCACAGGTTGTTTTGCCAACTCCACGCGGCCCGCAAAAGAGGAAAGCGTGAGCAAGGTGATTGTTTCTGATGGCATTTTTGAGGGTTTGCGTGATATGCTCCTGGCCAATAACGCTATCAAACGTTGCCGGTCTGTATTTTCTCGCTGAAACCACAAAATTTTCCATGCAGCTAAAGTATAAAAAAATATGTCAAATTAATCTGCTGTGAATATGTTTTAATATTCTTATTGGCAAATGGTTATATGCATTAGCGCTGTAAGGTATTAAAATCATAAAATGGCTTAAAGCCAACCTTTAAATCTTTATCTATAATTTGAGTTGCCGTATCCTCTTGAGAAAGCCATTGTTGCTGCTTTTCCGGTATGCCAAGTTTTTTGATGCGATGCCGGTATCCGCTGGTCCAGCCGGGGTCTATTACCGCGTGCTGATTTGCAGGAATTTGGTCTATATAATAGAACAACTTTTTTGTTTCTGCAGTATACGATTGTAAATGTGTTTTCCCAATTATAAATCCATTGATACACATTGCAGCTCCTACTACCCACAAACTGAATTTCAAGTATCTATTTTGCGCCACAAATAATAACATCAGACATAATATAATCCAGAACTGCGGGCTGTACCTACCCAACCACGCTTCAGAATTAATAAAAATGGTGATAAAAAGATAAGCTATTGCCACCCAAAAAGGAATTGACTGTTTAAACTGAAGAATGGATGCAATTATGAATAAAATTACCGTGATGAAAATGATTTCCGCAGAAAATGGACCGAATGAGCCTACCAGTGGTGATGAATCCCCAAAGGGTGAAATGGCAGAATCTCTAAACAATTTTCGTTCTTCAATATGGGTTCCTTTTGATGGGTATGCAGGCTTAGCCATTACCGATAAATAAAATCTGTTGAAACGGTTAGAGCCCTCAAACTCCAAGGGGTAAATTTTATCTTGCTCAAAAAAATCTTTTTCAAATACCGGATAAAGGGGGTCATGTTTGGTTAGCGTATTTTTTACAAATGGAGAGTAACCAGCCCAAATAGTTAGTATAACAGTTGCCCCGGCATAACTGAAGGAAATAAACTTGCGTTGGGCTGATTGCTTTATCATTAAATAGATAAAAGAAATTAGAAAGGACAAACCGGTAATTGCAGTTGCTGTAAACTTTATATTGGCAAATACAATGAATGAAAGTAGCAGCAGCCAAAATATTTTTTTGCTGAACTGCTCATAGAGTAGCCAACTTAAGGCAATTATACATAAGAAAAGTCCACCCAATTGCCCATCTACGTAAGAGGAAGCAAGTTGATTTAAAGAGATAGGATTACATGCAACTAATATTGCAATGCCAAAGGAGGTGATGAAAGAGTTGTCTTTTCTCTTGGTGAGTGCATATGCTACCCAGAACAAGGAAGCAATAAGCAGCCATCCTGTGAGCATTTTGGATGCTTCAATATTTTCGAAAATCCAATATATCTGTGCAGCCGCAATCCAAGCTGCTTTGGGTAAATGATTAAGGTTTCGGCTACATGTAGGTTCCGCCTCTTCAGAGATGGTTTCGAATACCGGATTCCAGCCTTCTTTTAAATGAAATACAGCAGGCTGGTGATACCACATGGCATCAAATCCCATATCATATATTTTCATAGAAGACCATGCACCTATAAAAAATAAAGCTATAGAAATAGAGCTGCTCACTAGCAGCTGCTTATTTGCGCCAATAAGAGCAGTGCTTAACACTAGCCAGCATAGCACTGAAGCCAATACTGTAGTTAAGCTTATTGATATACCAAATGGGAAAAGCAAAGCAGGAACAATAGCCCATGCCAGATAAGCTGTAAGCATTG